>DASYRE010000041.1 GCA_036004685.1 Candidatus Polarisedimenticolia bacterium
GCCGGGCTGGCGGCCGCCATGAAGCTGGCCGAGCAGGGCGTGGACGTGGACCTGATGAGCCTGACGCCCGTCAAGCGATCGCACAGCGTCTGCGCCCAGGGGGGGATCAACAGCGTCAACGACCAGACCCGCCAGGCGGGCGACAGCGAGTGGCTGCATTTCGACGACACGGTCTACGGCGGCGACTTTCTCCAGCACCAGCCGCCGGTCAAGGAGATGTGCTCCTGGGGGCCGCGGATCATCGACCTGATGGACCGCCTGGGCGTGCCCTTCAACCGCACGGCCGAAGGTTTCCGCGACCAGCGCCGCTTCGGCGGCACGCTGTTCAAACGCACCGCCTTCGCCGGCGCCACCACCGGCCAGCAGCTCCTCTACGCGCTCGACGAGCAGGTCCGGCGCCACGAAGCCGAAGGGAAGGTCCGGAAGCACGAGCATTGGGAATATCTGGGGATGGTGAAGGATTCCGCCGGGGCCTGCCGCGGCATCGTCGCGGTGGACATGCGGTCGATGCAGGTGCGGGCCTTCCCGGGGGACGCTGTGATGCTCGCCACGGGGGGGCCGGGCCTGCTCTTCGGAAGAACCACCAACTCCATGATCAACACCGGTTCGGCGGCCGCCTCGGCCTACCTCGAGGGAGCCCGGTACGCCAACGGCGAGATGATCCAGGTCCATCCCACCGCGATTCCCGGCGAGGACAAGCTGCGGCTGATGTCGGAGTCGGCCCGCGGCGAGGGGGGGCGCATCTGGGTTCCGCGCGCCAAAGGGGACGCGCGCGAGCCGCGGCGGATCCCGGAGCCCGAGCGCTGGTATTTCCTCGAGGAGAAGTATCCCCGCTACGGGAACCTCGTGCCGCGCGACGTCGCCAGCCGCGAGATCTACGAGGTCTGCGTCGTCCAGGGGATGGGCCTCGAGGGCAAGACGATGGTCTACCTCGACCTCACGCACATCGATCGGGCCACGCTGAACCGGAAGCTGGGAGGGATCCTGGAGATCTACGAGAAGTTCACCGGCGTGGATCCTCGCGAGGAGCCGATGAAGATCTTCCCCGCCGTGCACTATTCCATGGGCGGGCTGTGGATCGACTACGAGTCGACGTCGAACGGATTCATCAACGAAGCCAGCCCGCGCAACCACCAGACGAACATCTCCGGCCTGTTCGCCAGCGGCGAGGTCGATTTCCAGTATCACGGCGCGAACCGGCTCGGGGCCAATTCTCTGCTCTCCTGTCTTTACGGCGGGAAGATCGGCGCCAAAGCCATGGTGGCGTACGCCTGCGGGCAGGCACGGCGCGATCCGCTGCCCTCGCCGGAGGCCCGCGCCGCCGTGCGCCGATGGGAGGAGCAGTTCCGGCGGCTCGCCTCGTCGGCGGGACCGGAGAATCCCCACGCCCTTCACAAGGAGCTGGGGGAGATGATGAACGAGCACGTCACGCTTGTCCGGTTCAACCCGGCGCTGCGCGCCGTCGAGGAGCGTCTCGCCGAGATGACGGAGCGTTACGGGCGTCTCGGGAATCTGGACGGATCGTCGTGGGCCAACGCGTCGCTGCTGTTCGCCAATCAGCTCGGGAACATGCTGGAGCTGGGAAAGGTCGTCACCCGCGGCGCCCTCCTGCGGGATGAAAGCCGCGGGGCCCACTTCAAGCCCGACTTTCCCCGGCGCAACGACGAAGCGTGGCTGAAGACGACGCTCGCCGAGCACAGCGCGGAAGGGCCGGTGATGAGCTTCGCCGACGTCGATGTCTCGCTCGTCAAACCGATCGCCCGCAAGTACGACTGACGGAGACCGGGATGCCATCCACGATCGAGCTGAAGATCAAGAGACAGGATTCTCCGCAGGGCCCCGCACGCTGGGAGGAGTTCTCCCTGCCTTACCGCGCCAACATGAACGTCATCAGCTGCCTGATGGAGATCCAGCGCCGGCCGGTGAACAAGGCGGGGAAAAAGACCGCCCCCGTGGTCTGGGAATGCAGCTGCCTCGAGGAGGTCTGCGGCGCCTGCACGATGCTGGTGAACGGCCGGGTCCGCCAGTCCTGCACGGCGCTGGTGGATCAGCTCGAGCAGCCGATCCGCCTGGCCCCGATGACGAAGTACCCGATCGTCCGTGACCTCGTGGTCAGCCGCCAGAAGATGTTCGACAGCCTGATCCGGGTGAAGGCCTGGGTGAGCCTCGACGGGACGCATTCGATGGGCCCCGGGCCGAAGATCCCGCCGGCGGTCCAGCAGGCCTCGTACCCGTTCGCCCAGTGCATGACGTGCGGTTGCTGCACCGAGGCCTGCCCGCAGTTCAACGAGCGCTCCGATTTCATCGGTCCCGCCGTCATCGGCCAGGTGCGCCTGTTCAATGCCCACACCGCGGGCAAGCTGAACGCCGAAGAGCGCCTGCACGCGCTGATGGGGCGCGGCGGGATCGCCGAGTGCGGCAACGCGCAGAATTGCGTCGAAGTCTGCCCGAAGAATATTCCGCTCACCGAGGCGATTGGGCGGGTGGGGCGCCAGGTGACGATGCAGATGCTTCGGGACCTGCTGGGCTAACCCGAATTATTCACAAAGCTCCTCCTGCGACCGCGGACCTGGCCGCCCTGACGGGCGGCCTCGGGCCGCGGACCTTGCGGGCTCCCGTGAGGGCAGCCATCTCCACGTTCTCGCTGCGGACCTTCATGAATAACTCGGGCTGGACGCGACACGCGGCTAGGCGGGCTCCTTGAACGCCGCCTCGTCGATCGTCTCCGAGACCGCCAGGTTGTCGATGCGAATCGCGAGATCCTCCCCGACCTTCCTCTTGAGCGGCGAAAGGGTGAGAGGCCCGAACTGCTTCCAACCCTCCCAGCTCCAGGCCTCCGCCGGGGGCTTCTCGTTCTCCAGGACGTATTCCCAGCGGCCCATCAGGTGCGTTCCGGGATCGATCCAGGCCCAGTATTGATCCCCCGGCGTCAGCCCGACGCCCGTATCGAACGTCACGTGGAGGATCTGCCATTTCTTCCCGGCGGGATCCGTCCTGTCCGCCTCCCGCTGCAGGTGAACTCCCGGATCGGTCATCTTCATCGGCATCAGGAACCAATAGGTGTCGTTGATGAAGCGCCCGTAGGCGTAGTCGACGAGCTTGGCCTCCTCGTCCGTCGCGGCCCGCTTCCCGTCCAGCCAGGCCTTTCCCTTCCGATCCTGAACGTTGAGGAGAATGATGAACGCCTTGCCTTCCTTGTTGCTCCCCTCCAGCCGGTACCGCCCCTGATCGCGATCCCACCAGTGACGATAGCGCGACAGGATCTTCCCCTCCTTCTCCACGGCGAAATCGAACCGCAGGAAATGGGCCGCCTCCCATCCCCGGCGCCCCCCCATGGCCTGAAACACCCGCTCGGCGAGCTCCGCGGCGGTTCCGCCCGCCGGCTCCGCGCCGGGGAGACCGGAGCTTCCGAGCGCGAGGAGGAGGATGGTTCCGGACAGTGCCTTTGTTGCGCCCTTCCACGCCTGCATGATCATGCGCCACCTCGGATGAAGGATCGGCTCGATAGATCGTGAACGTTAGCCGAAGGCGGAGGCGGGGTCAACGCCTTCGCCGGCCCCCGAGTCGACGTCCGGTTCCGCTTGTGGCGCCGATTCGGGGAAGTCTATACTGACGCCATGATCCGCACGCTTGGCGGGCGCGCCGCGGCTACCCTGAAGATCCGCGACTCCCGCTTCATCGCGTGCGCCATGCCGGTGGAAACGGAATCGGCGGCGCGCGCCAAGATCGCCGCGGTGACGCAGGAGCATCCCGGCGCGACCCATTGCTGCTACGCCTATCGCCTCCTCGACCGGGACGCTCTTATCGAGCGGTGCCACGACGCGGGGGAGCCGGCGGGGACCGCCGGCGCGCCCATCCTGACGGCGATCCAGGGGGCGGATCTCGCCAACGTGGCGGTGACGGTGGTGCGCTATTTCGGCGGCACCAAGCTCGGACTCGGCAATCTCTCCCGCGCCTATCGGAAGGCGGCCCGGGCGGCGCTGGAGGCGGGAAGCCCCGGGGTCCGGTCGATCCGCCGGCGTCTTGAAGTGAGCCTCCCCTTGACGGTCCTCGGAGAGGCGCGCTCGCTGCTGGCGCAGCTGGGAGGCGACGTCCTCTCGGAGAGCTACGCCGAGTCGGCGGAGCTGGTCCTGGCGATCGATGGAGCGCGCGAGGCGGAGCTGCGGCGCCGGCTCGACGATCTGAGCCGGGGGCGCGCGCTCTGGCGACCGTGAAGAAAGATCCTCCGGACGATCCAAATCTTCAGGAAGGAGTCCCCGGCGTGAAGACCCACCCCAAAACCTGGCGGCGCGCCGTCGTCGCGCTGCTCTTCGTCGCTCTTTTCTCTCCCGCTTCTTCGTTCTCCGGCGACGCCAAGCCTCCCGGCGCGAGCTCCTCCGAGGAGGACGGCGGAGTGTTCATCATTCGTCTGCGGCCCGCGGTCACCGGCCGGGAGGCCACGGAGCTCGAGAAGCTCAAGATCATCCAGCACTTCGAATACCTCAAAGGGCTCCTGGCCCAGGGAAAGCTGATTCTGGCCGGTCTGGCGACCGACGACTACGCCGGGGTGGTGATCCTCCGGGCGCGGGACCGGCTCGAGGCGGAGAAGATCATGGCCGGCGATCCGGCGATCGGAGCGAACGTCTTTCTCGCCGAGCTGCACCCGTTTCGCGTGGCGCTCCTGGCGGCGCCCCGGTGAGCGATGGCCGGAGGGCGCGCCAGCCGTCCATGACCCGCGTGCTATACTGCGCGCCGCGGAGGAGGCCACGATGCTGAAGCTCGAGCCGGGAAAGGAGAACGACGGCGGAACCGTCCGGAGAGCGGAAGGGGAGGAGGCGACGATCATCGGCCCCGAGATGGTGTTCGCGGGCGAGCTCGTTTCCGAGGAGAACATCCACCTGCGCGGCCGGGTCGAAGGGAACATCTCCACGTCGGGCTCCCTGTTCATCGAACCGACCGGGCACGTGAAGGGTGACATCACGGCGGAGAACGTGGTGGTGGAGGGAAGCGTCGAAGGCACCGTGATCGCCGCGCAGAAGTTCGAGCTTCGTCCTTCCGGACGCATCCAGGGCGACATCCGGGCCTCGGTCGTGGCGATCGCCGAGAACTCCTTCCTGCGCGGCCGGGTCCTCGCCACCGAGCGGGTTTCCACGCAGGCCACCCCGATGGCACGGCGGCGTCTCGAGCGCAAGTGAGTTACGGTTGAACCGCCGGGTCTGGGTCGTGCTCGGCCTGACGATCGGGCTCGGCGTCCTCTTCGTGGTCTTCACCGTCCGTCACCAGCCTCCCGCGGTCCCCAAAGACTTCGATCACCGGGCCGAGGACATCGAGCAATGTCTCAGCTGCCACGGCCGCGGCCGTCCCCACGCCCGTCCGAAGACCCATCCCCTCAACGACCGATGCTGGGAGTGCCACCGGCGGGCCCCGTGAGCGCGGAGCTGCCCGGAAGGATCCGGAGGTTGGGCGCCGGCGGCTCCACCCGGAGGCGTTGGAACGGCCGGGCGAGGAGGGCGGCGAGGGCGGAGGGGCCCCGCCGGGCCAGCCGGCGGGAGAGCAGGCGGTACGACTGACGGCCCGCGATCAGATCGGCGACGACCCCCTGGACCGCGCGGCTCGCGGAGCTCAGGAGGGTGAACGCCTCGAGGAAGCGCGCGGAGAAGAAAAGGTCCCGGTGCCGGGAGGCCCAGCTCAGCTCCTCCCCCCAGCTCTCCGCGCATCGCCGGGCGTAGAGCTCCGGACGGCCGAGACGGAGCGCGCCGGCCAGATGCTCCGCGGAAGCCAGGGCGTAGTGGATCCCTTCGCGGGTGATCGGATCGACGAAGCCGGCGGCGTCCCCCAGCAGGGCCCAGCCGCTTCCCTGGCAGGATGAAGCGAGGGAGACCCGGGGCGGGATCGAGGGGATTCTCGCGCCGTAGTTTTGCAGGCGTCGCAGCACGCCGGCGCCGTAGAGATCGCAGAGGAACCGGACCAGCGATTCCCGCAGCGCGCCGGGATCCTTCCCGGCGGGGCCGCAGATTCCCACGGCGAGATGATCGGTGCGCGGAAAGATCCAGAGATAACCGAGGAGACCGGGAAAGAACTTGAGGACGATCTCGTCGGAGCTGTAACCGTCCAGGAAGAAGCCGAGCCCGATCGTCTGATCCAGCGGAACGGTCTTGCCGAGAACCCTTCCCCGGACCACTCCGGACGCGCCGTCCGCTCCGACCAGGAAATCGAACGATTGCTTGCGGCCGGACGAGTCCCCCACCTGCCAGATCGAGCCGGAGCGCGACAGCGACGTGACGCGCGCGGCAACGAGCTCGACTCCCGACAAACAGGCCCGGTCCATGAAGCAGCCGTTCAGCTCCCGCCGGCTGTAGATGCGCAGCGGCTCGGCCAGAGGAACGCTCGCTTCCCGCCCCGAGGCCGAGAATATCCGGGCGCGCGGGCAGACACGCTGGGGAAGGGAAGGCGCGCGGAGGAAGGGGCAGGAATCGATCGCCCGCTCGGGGACGCCTCCCCCGCACGGCTTCTCCCAGACGGTCCGGGGCTCGTAGAGGACGACCCGGGCGCCGCCGCCGGCGAGGAGCTCCGCCGCCCGCGATCCCGCCGGCCCGCCTCCGACCACCGCCACTCTCACAAGCGCCTCCGCAGCTCGACGAAAAATCTACCCCACGGGCGCCGCCGAAGGCAAGGCGACCCCGTTGATCGCGGCGCGGCTTCCCGATAGAGTGGACCGCCTCCGCGGAGACCTCGGGATGCTCTACTATCTGGGAAAATTCCTCGAGCTGAACGGCATCCTGCTGCTGGGGGCCGGGCTGGCCTGGGGCTTGTTCCGCGACGACATGAAGGCTGAGATGTCGCTGCTGGGGGCGGGGGCGGCGATCTTCCTTGCCGGTTATCTCCTGGAGCAAAGGAAGGCGCGCGGCCGGTGATTGTCTCGGAGCGGAATCAGCGGCCTGGAGGTCCGCTTGGGCACTTCGAGGAGACTTCGGCCAGGGCCTTCTCGAGGGCGTCGCGGCGGCGGGGGTCCCTCTCCAAATCGCGCGCTCTCTCGAGCTTCGCCAGGGCGTCGCACGGACGTTGCATGCCGACGTAGGTGCGGGCCAGGTTGGTGAGCGCCGAGACGTCGTCCGGCAGAAAACTCAGCATGCCCTGATAGACCTGGACCGCGGCGTCATAGTCGCCCTGTTTCAGGTAGGCCCCTCCCAGCCGGGAGAGCGCTTCCGGCAGGTACGGATCGAGGTCGGCGGCGGCGGAGAAGGCGCTCACGGCTCCCGCCACCTTGCCGTGCGCTTCCATCAAGCTCCCGAGCTTCAGATAGCCCTGGACCGAATGGGGGTTCGTCGCCAAGGCCGTCCGGTAGGCCTGGGTCGCGCCCGCCACGTCGCCGAGCGAGCCGCGAGCGTCCCCCAAGGCGAGGTTCACCTCCTCGTCCGTCGGCCAGACGTTCCTCGCCCTCTCCACCGCCCCCAGGGCGTCGGTCAGCTTGCCCTGCGAGCGGTAGGCGGACCCCAGGGCCAGCAGGGCCGCGGCATCGTGGGGATTGAGATCGAGCGCGGCCCGCAGCTCCGGCTCGGCCAGGTCACCCCTCCCCGAAGCGAGCGCGCAGACTCCGTTCAGATACCGGGCGAGGTTCGAGGCGGGATCCATCCGGGAGGCGCGGCGCAACGCCGGGATGGCGCGCGCATAGTCGCGCTGAACGCAGGCCGCCTGCCCCGATTGGAGCGCGGCGCTGGAGGCCGCCAGCCGGTAGGTGTCCCATCCCGACAGGACGACGAGCGCGGTGCCGAGAAGGGCGGCGACGAAGCCCAGCGCCCGCCGCCTTCGGGGTTCCATTTGGAGGGCGAAGATCGGTCGCGCCGGATCGGAGGAGCTGCCGCGGGGCGCGGTCGCCAGCGCGGCGAGGAGCGTGGCGCTCCAGAGAAGCGGCGGCTCACGAAGCGGCGACGACAGCAGAGCGCACCCGGCCAGCGCGGCGAGGGAAGCGAGAGCCCCGGCGCGGGTCGCCCCCTCCTCCCGGTTCCTCCAGCCGGAGCCGAGCAGGCGGAGGGCCAGCCATATTAAAAGGAAGAGGCCGGGAGCCCCCAGCTCGGAACCGACCTCGAGGAATTCGTTTCCGGCCGATTGGGGCCAGCGGGAGGAGGTGAACGGAGAACGGGGCGTCAGGGCTCCGGCCTCCTGCGGAAAAACCCGGCGCCAGCTGCCCGCGCCGATCCCCAGAGGATGTCGAAGCATCATCTGCAGGGTGGCGCGCCACGTCTCGATCCGGAGGACCGGCCCCTGCAGCTCGGCGATTTTCAGGGACGGGGGAGACGACCAAAGCGAGAAGCCCCGCGTCCAGCTGACCGACAGGACGAGCAGGGCGGTGATTCCGGCGGCCGCGAGCCAGGACCGTCCTGGAACCCGAAAAGGCCGAGCCGATCCAGGGCTCCGCCGGAAAGTGGCCGCGGCGAGGACTCCCAGTCCGACGAGCGACCCCAGCCACGCCGCGGGCGTTCGCGCCAGAGCGACGAAAGCGGTCGCGACGGCCGCGCCGGCGATCCACCCCCGCGCGCCCCGGTCGGGCGCCGCCGCGAGACCGAGCAGCAGCGGCAGCATCGATCCGACGAAGATCGAGGCGACGGTGACGTCGCCCACCAGCGCTCCTCCCTGAGTCGGCGGCAGAAGCGTCATTCCCGGGCCCACCAGCAATTGCAGCGTTCCCATGGCCGCCGTGGCCACCGCCGCCAGTCCCAGGCACGAGCCGACGAGGCGGTCCTTCTTTTCCAGGACGGGAAGGGAAAGGAGCAGGACCAGACAAGCGAGAAAGGCGTCCCGGACCGCCGAGGAGGCTTCCGTCGCATTGGGGGCCTGGAACACGGAGAGCATGCCGATGAAGACGAGGAAGAAAACCGGGGCGGCGACGGCGCTCCTTCGCAGGACGATCCGGCTGGCGGACCAAGTGCCGGCGAGCCAGAAGCCCAGCACCGCAATCGCCGCCCAACGGAAGACGAGCTGCTTCGGAAGCTGAAAGGGATCGCCGAGCGAGCCGAGGAAGACGAAAGGAATCGCCAGCGACGTCGCCGCGAGGATCCAACGGAGAGCGTCGTGGAAACGTGGCTCGGAGGATAGGGCCAAGCGGGACGCCATCACCGGAAAGAGTCCTTGAACAGGAGGGAAGCGCGAAAAGGCGGAATCCTAGCACAGCCTCGGGAGGAGCATCAACACTGCGCGGTTTGACCCTCCGCCGGGCCGAGTCTAGAATCGGCCAGCCGGCGGGGAGCCGATTTCCCGCTTCGACGGGGGCGGCGTGGCGACCAAGATCATCTTCAGGACCTGGGACGATAGCGAAGCGGAGCTGATCCGCGGCCTCCTGGAGAGCTACGGAATCCCGTGCAGCGTGATCTCGGACATCACTCACGCGGTGGTGCCACTCACTGTGGACGGCTTGGGGGAGATCCGACTTTCGGTCCCCGAGGAGGCGGCCGAAGAGGCCGAAGGGATCCTCCGGGAGCACCAGAACGCCGGGCCGGTCTCCGTCCCCCGGGCGGAGAAGGCCTCTTGCGGCGGCGACGAGGATGAATGAGATCCTGGCCCGGGCGCCCACCCGGGTCGACCTGGCCGGCGGGACCCTCGATCTCTGGCCCATCTCCCTTCTGGAAGAAGGAGCCCGGACGGTCAACGCCGCCATCGATCTGGAGGCGTCCGCGCGCCTTGTGCCGCGCCGCGACTCCGCCATCCACCTCCAATCCCTCGATCAGGCGATCGCTGAGACTTATCCGAGCGTGACCGCGATGCGCCTCGACGGACGCCTCGGTTTCATGGCGCGCCTGGTGCGGGAGATTCCGCCGGGCGGCGGAATCGATCTGATCACCGACTGCGCGGCGCCGGCAGGCTCCGGCCTGGGAGGATCGTCGGCGCTGGGGATCGCCGCAGGCGCCGCCCTGGCGCGCTTCCGCGGGGAGGAAATCTCCGCGGGCGCGCTCCTCGATCTCGTCCAAGGGGTGGAGACTCAGGTCCTTCGCGTCCCCACGGGGGTCCAGGATTATCATCCCGCGCTGCGCGGCGGAGCTCTGGCGATTCATTACGGCGTTCGGGGGACCCGGGTCGAGGAGATCCCGGTCGACATCGATTGGCTCGGAGAGCGGATGGTCCTCTGTTTTTCCGGCGTGGCGCGATCCTCGGGCGTCAGCAACTGGGACATGCTGAAGCGCTACCTGGACGGCGAGCGAGCGGCGGTGGAGGGGATTCGGCGCGTCGCCGGCGCGACCCGGCGGATGGAGAAGGCGCTGGCGGCCGCCGACCTCGAGGAGGCGGCCGCGGCGCTGGCCGAGGAGTGGGAATCGAGAAAAACGCTTTCGGAGAAGGTGAGCAATCGCGAAATCGAGTCGCAGATGGCCGCGGCGAAGCGGGCCGGGGCGCTCTCGGGCAAGGTCTGCGGCGCGGGGGGCGGCGGGTGCATCGTTTTCTTGGCTCACCCTGAAAACCGTCGGCGGGTGGAGCAGGCCTTGGAGGAGCAGGGGGCGCGAGTCCTCGCGGCCCGTCCCCGGCGCGAGGGCCTCCGAATCGAGGTCATCCCGATTCCCCATTGAATCCACGGCGTTCTCGGCGTAAATTCAAGGTACGCATTGGAAACCGAGCATGATGAACGCCGAGCGGACGGCCGGGAACCGATGACGGGACCCTGGCGGCCCCTTGGCGCTCTGGTGCTTCTCGGCGGCCTGGCCATCGCCTTCGCCGAGAGGCCCGCGTCCTTCGCCTCCGGTGCGGGGGCGTTTCAGAAGGGGATGGTCCTCGGGATCTTCTCGAAGAGCGAGCCCGACTATTTCCGGCGGAGCCTCGACGAGCTGAGTTCCCTGGGTGTGGATTCGGTCTCTCTGATCGTGCCGAAAGTCCAAGAAGACGTGCGGTCGACCGGCTTCCATGACGACCCCTGGATTACTCCCGCCGATGAGAGCCTTCGACGAGCCGCCCGGGAAGCCCATCGCCGGGGGATGCGCGTCTTGCTGTTTCCGATCGTTTACGTCCGGGATCTCGAAGAGGGGGAGTGGCGGGGAACCCTGGCCCCGGCGAGCTGGGACGATTGGTTCGGCGCCTATGAGGAGATGATCCTCCACTACGCCCGCCTCGCGGCGGAAGAGCGGGTAGAGTATTTCAGCGTCGGCTCGGAGCTCTGCTCGACCGAGCACCTGACCGACCGGTGGCGGCGGGTCATCCGCAAAGTGCGGTCCGGCTATGCAGGGAAGATCACCTACTCGGCCAATTGGGATCACCTGGACGAGATCCGGTTTGGCGACCAGCTCGATTACCTCGGGATGAACGCCTATTTCGAGGTGGGAAAGGGGGGCCGGTCCGACGTGGGCTCGATGGTCTCCCGGTGGCAGGAGATTCAGAAGGGCATCCGGCACTGGCGGGCGCGCAACGGCAACAAGCCCCTGGTGATCACCGAGATTGGATATCCGAGCCGAGCCGGTGCCTCCGTCGATCCCTGGAACTATTTCGGCGACGGGGAGCCCGATCAGGAAATCCAGCGAAGATGTTACGAGGCCTTTGCCCGCGCCTGGAAAGGTGAGAGAATGCTCGACGGAGTCTATTTCTACATGTGGTGGGGGGAGGGGGGACCCCAGGATACCGATTACACCCCGCGCGGCAAGAGCGCGCAATCCGTCCTCAGAGGATGGTACCGAGGGGAAGAGTGAGCGGCCCTTCCGAGCGGCCGGGAGAGGATAGCTTATGAAGAAGCCATTGCGAACCGGACGGATCGGCGGAGGAATCTCGATTCTCGCGGCGCTGATCGCCGTCGCGGGTGCCGCCGGGGCGGCGCAGCTCGTGACCTTTACCCGGGGCCAGGCGATCGTGGTTCAAGGGGTCGAGAGGCGCGGCGCTTGGTACTATTTCACCCTTGATCACGGCGGAGAGATGGGAGTCCCGGTCAACCGCGTGGCACGTATCGAAGAATACGAAGCGCCTCCGGGGGCTCCGGCCGTCCCCGAGCCCGCGGCGGTCGCCTCGGCGCCTCCCGCGGCGAGCCCGGGAGTCGTTCCGGCGACGCCGCAGGGTGCCGCCGTCGCGGCCGAAGCGCTGTCCGCCGATGCGGCGAGCCGCCCCGATCCCGCCGCCGCGGCCGGCACGAACGTGGCGGCTCCCGGAACGGAGGACTGGCGGTATAAGGTCCGGATGAGCGGCGGCCCGATGAAGAAAGAATTGGGAATGGCGCCGAACGGTCCGGGCGGTCCCGGGGGACGGGGTCCCATGGGCGGACGAATGGGCCAGCGGCGCTTTCCTCCCCAGCCGCCCAATCCTCAAAACTGAGCCGCGCGCACCCTTCCGGAGCTCCGACGGAGATCGGAATACCGATGAGAATCTGCGTCGGTCTCACCGGCCCGAACGCTTCGGGAAAGGGCGAAGTCTCCTCCTATCTTGAAGGCCTGGGCTTCTCCGCCCATTCTCTGTCCGACGTCGTCCGCGAAGAGGCCACCCGCCAAGGTCTGGACCATTCCAGGGATTCGCTGATTCGGACCGGAAACTATCTCCGGGAGAGCTTCGGGCCCGGGATTCTAGCGCTTCGAATCATCCCGCTCCTCGAGGAGCGGAGTGTCGTCGATTCCATCCGGAATCCGGGAGAGATTGAAACGTTCCGGAAGGTCCCGGGATTCTTTCTCCTGGGCGTGGAGGCCCCGGTGGCGATGCGCTTCGAGAGGAGCCGGAGGCGGGCGCGCTCCGGGGACGGCCTCACGTTGGAGGAGTTTCGCCGCAAGGAGGCCCTGGAACAAGCCGAGTCCGGTCCCGGCCAGCAGCTCCGGACCTGCCTTTCCCTCGCCGACGAGATCCTCCAGAACGACGGGACGCTCGACGACCTCAGGCTCCTGGTGCAAGAAGTCCTCCGCAGGAGAGGCGCCCTTCCGGACTGACCGATCTCAGCCTGCCCGCCGCCTGTCTTGGCGCACGAAGAAGCCGATCAGGAGCATGCCGCAGAGGAAACCGCCGATGTGCGCGAAGAAGGCCACGCCACTCGATCCGGAGGCCGGAACCGACAGGATCTGCACGACGAACCACATTCCCAGGATGATCAGGGCGGGGATCGGGACGATTCGAACGAAGAAGAAAAGAATCACCAGCGTGCGGACGCGGGCCGTCGGGTAGAGCAGGGCATAGGCTCCCAGAATTCCGGCGATTGCGCCGGAGGCTCCGACGAGGGGAACTCGGGAGAGAGGCATGGCGGCAATCTGGAAGAAGGCGGCGGCGAGACCGCAGGCGAGATAAAAGACCACAAAGCGCAGAGGACCCATCGCGTCCTCGACGTTGTCCCCGAAGATCCATAGATAGAGCATGTTCCCGCCGACGTGCAGAAAGCCGCCATGGAGGAACATCGAGGTGATCAGGGTGATCCACGGAACGTCGGCGAGCGAGGCGGGAGCGACATGCCGAACGTCGAGTTCCGCCGGGATCGCCCCGAACTGGAAGACGAGCGCTTTCAGGGCGGGATGGGGAAGCGTCCACTCGTAACCGAAGACCACCAGGTTGATGGCGATGATCAGGACGGTCGCGAACGGGAAGGAGCGGATTGGGTTTTCGTCCTTCAGCGGAATCATCGCGCTCCCCGGCGGGAAAGACCGCGAATTCTAGCATAGCGGTGCGGCTCGCTATTTGACAGCCTCCGGAGCGGTGTCTATAGTAAGCCCCTATTTTTTGTTGGAATTCCGGAGAATCGGAGGAGCGATGGGGGATACGCTGACCGGCGGGCTGGACCTTCCCCTTCCCCGCCGCGCCGGCGAAAGAGCTGAAGCCGCCGAGGAGAGGATTTCCGCCGAACCGCTCCTTCCCCGCATCGAATCGCCCGCCGACCTCAAGGCGCTCAGTCTGGAGGATCTCCGGCGCCTGGCGCAGGAAATCCGCGAGTACGTCATCGCGATCGTCTCCAAGGTGGGCGGGCACCTGGGCCCCAGCCTGGGAGTGGTCGAGCTGACCCTCGCCCTCCACAAGATCTTCGACTCTCCCACCGACAAGATCGTCTGGGACGTGGGCCATCAGGCCTACCCGCACAAAATCCTGACGGGCCGACGGGAGCGCTTCCCGACCCTCCGCCAGTACCGGGGCTTGAGCGGCTTCGTCACCCCCGCCGAGTCGCCTCACGACGCCTTCGGGGTCGCCCACGCGAGCACCTCGATCGCGGCGGCCCTCGGAATGGCGGCGGCGCGCGATCTCAAAGGCGAGAAGCATCACGTGGTGACGGTCACGGGCGACGGGGCGATGACGGGGGGGTTGGCCTACGAGGCCCTGAACAACGCCGGCCATTCGGGCCGCGATCTGCTCGTGATCCTCAACGACAACGAGATGTCGATCTCCCCTAACGTCGGCGCCATCTCCCATTACCTGACGAGCATCACGGCGAACCCCTTCTACGGCCGGGTGAAGGAAGAGGTCAAGGGCCTGCTGGAGCGGCTGCCGCTCGGCGAGCCGGTGGGGGAGCTGGCCAGGCGGGTGGAGCAGAATCTCAAGAATCTGCTGGTGCCGGGCGCCCTGTTTCAGTCGCTGGGTTTCTCCTACTTCGGCCCGATCGACGGCCACGACCTCGAGGAGCTGCTCGCCGTCCTCGGACGGCTGAAAAGCTCGAAGGGGCCCGTCCTGCTACACGTGCTCACCAAGAAGGGGAAAGGGTACGCTCCGGCGGAAGGCGACGCCTGCACCTTCCACGGCATCAGCCCTTTCGACGCCACCACCGGCAAGGCCGACGCGGGGAGCGGCGGGCTTCCCAGCTACAACGAGGTTCTGGCCTCCGCGCTGGCCGACCTTTCGGAAGGTGACGCGAGGATCGTGGCGGTCACGGCGGCGATGGCCGACGGCACCGGACTGGTGAAGTACCGCCGCCGGTTCCCGAACCGGTTCTTCGACGTCGGGATTGCCGAAGCCCACGGGGTCTGCTTCGCCGCCGGGCTGGCGATCCAGGGAATGCGGCCCGTGGCGGCCATCTACTCCACGTTCCTGCAGCGCGCCTACGATCAGATCATTCACGACGTGGGAATCCAGAGCCTTCCGGTCGTCTTCTGTCTCGATCGGGCGGGCCTGGTCGGACCCGACGGGCCGACGCATCACGGAGTCTTCGATCTGACTTATCTGCGGGCGGTCCCGAACTTCGTCATCGCCGCCCCGAAAGACGGCAACGAGATGAAGGATCTCCTGGCGACCGCGTTGAGTCAGCAAACCGCTCCCTTCGCCCTCCGCTATCCCAAAACCGCTTGCGTCCGATTCGACCCCGATCGGCCGGCCCGCCCGATCCCGATCGGATCCTGGGAAGGGATCCATCGAGGCGCCGGAATCTGCCTGCTCGCCGTGGGGGCGATGGTGGAAGCCTGCGAGAAAGCCCTGCCTCTCTTGAGGGAAAAAGGAGTCGACGCCGGCCTGGTCAACTGCCGCTTCGTGAAGCCGCTGGATCGGGAGCTCCTGCGGAAGCTCCGGGCCGACTACCGATTGCTGGTGACGGTGGAGGAGAACGTCGTCAACGGCGGTTTCGGGGCGGGCGTGCATGAAGCCCTGGCGGAGATGAGGCTGGAGGGTCCGGTGGCTCACTTCGCGGTTCCGGACCGCTTCGTCACCCACGGCTCGCGGGGCGAGCTGCTGGAGGAGGTTGGCTTGAGTCCCGCGCGGATCGCGGAGCGCGTACGGGACCTGGCGGGAGAACCACGATGACGCGGCTCCGGGCGCGGCGCGGCGATCTCTCGGACGAAAAAGCCGATCTCGTCGTCCATTTCCAGTTCGAGGGCGACTCGACCCCGGCGACCTTGTCGGACTCCGGCCTGCGGAAGGCCCTCGCGCCGGTCCTGCGGGGTGACGCTTTCGAAGGGAAGCTCGATCACTCGCTTCTATGGCATGGCGACGGACGCCGCCCGGCCGCCCGATACCTGGTTCAGGGTCTCGGAAGGAAAGAATCGTTCGGTCCCGAGGTCCTGCATCGTGTCGCGGAATTGACCGGGGGCCGGGCGCTCGGGCTGAAAGCGGAACGGGTCGGCATGGCGCTGGGGGCCCCTGCCGCGTGGGGGATGGAGATCGAAGACGCCGCCAGAACGGCGTCGGCGGGCTTCCTCTACGGCTGCTATCGTTTCGACAAGTACCTCTCCACGAAGCGACAGGAGCCGGCTCCCCGCGATCTTCTGATCGGCATTCCGAAGGGAGATCCCGACCGCGTCGGCCCCGCCCTGGAGGAAGCGCAGCATGTCGATGCCGTCCTTCACCTGGCCCGGGACCTGGTCTCGGAGCATCCGGGCTACCTGCACCCGCGCCGGATGGCGGAAATCGCCGCCCGGGAGGCCCGCAAAGCGCGCATCGAATGCCGGGTGATCGACGAAGCCGAGATGAGGAAGCTGGGCATGGGGGGGATGCTCGGCGTCTCACGAGGCTCCGAGCATCCCGCGGTGCTGATCCACCTGCATTATCGGCCGCGATCCTCCAAGAGGAAGAAACGGCCCGTGCGGGTCGTGTTCGTCGGCAAGGGCGTGACGTTCGACACCGGCGGAATCTCGATCAAGCAGGCCGACGGGATGGAGGCGATGAAGGCGGACATGGCGGGGTCGGCGACGGTCCTGGCGACGCTGCTGGCCCTTCCCGCCCTCGGGATCGACGCGGAAGTCCACGGCCTGATGATGATGGTGGAGAACATGCCCGACGGCCGCGCCATCCGGCCGGGGGACATCCTGCGCATCTACAACGGGAAAACGGTGGAGATCAAGAGCACCGACGCGGAGGGCCGGCTGATTCTGGCGGACGGCCTGTCCTGGGCCTGCCGGCAGCTGAAGCCCGACTATCTGCTGGATCTCGCGACGCTAACGGGCGCGGTCATGGTGGGACTGGGGCCGGCCTGCACCGGCGTCATGGGAAACGACCAGCGCTTCATCAACCTGCTGCTGCGCTCCGCCGCCGAAGCGGGCGAGAAGATGTGGCAGTTGCCGCTCTATCCCGAGTATCGGGAGCACATCCGCTCCGACGTGGCGACCGTGAAGAACTCCGGAATACGCTATGGAGGGGCGATCACCGCGGGGTTGTTCCTCCAGGAATTCGTCGAGCCGCAAGTCCCTTGGATTCACCTCGACATCGCCGGCCCCGCGTTCTTCGAGAACGGCTACTCCTACGCCTCGCGGGGCGCCACCGGCCACGGGGTCAAAACCCTCCTCCAGCTCCTCCGCCATCTGTCCTGAGCGCATGGGACACCGCGAGCATCGACACGCCGCCCCGCGCCGCGTGGCGACGGCCGTCCTGACGATTTCCGACACGCGGACTCCAGAGACCGACGCCGCGGGACCGCTGATCCGCCGGCTTCTCTCCAAGGCGGGCCACCCGGTCGTGGACGCCCGGATCCTCCCCGACGAGCCGCGCTCGATCGTCGCCTTGTTGCGGCGATGGGGACGGGATCGACGGGTTCGGGCGATGATCCTCACGGGGGGGACCGGCGTCTCGCCGCGCGACGGCACGTTCGAGGCGGTCGACTCCTTGCTGGAGAAGCGGCTCGAGGGTTTCGGCGAGATCTTCCGAATGCTCTCCTACGACCAGGTGGGGGCCGCCGCCTTCCTGAGCCGGGCGCTCGCCGGGATCTACCGCGGCCGCGCGGTCTTCTCGCTTCCGGGAGCCGTGTCCGCGGTGACGCTGGGCATGGAGAAGCTGATCCTCCCGGAGCTGGCTCATCTGGCCTACGAGATCTCGAAGCCCCCGCTCCGCCGCCTCAAGACCCGTTGAGGGAGCCGCCCCTTTCCGAGAAGTCCGCGGAGCGCTTCGTTGACACTCTTTCCGAGCGCGTGCTACCTTGCATTTCGGCGCCCGCTGGGCGTTTGAAAGCGGCGGAACCTCCGACGTGAAGGCGGTGATGCGGGCAAAGTGCGGGAATCGGGCGGATCTGGCGGGGCTGCGCCGGAAGATCGAGGGCGAGGTCTTGATCGCGCCCGCCGATCTCGAGCGCTACAGCCTGGCCGAATGCGTCTACCGGATTCCCCCGCTCGGGGCGGTGCTGCCGAAAAGCCGGGAAGACGTTCAGGAGGTCCTGGAGTTCGCCCGGGAAGCCGGGATCCCGGTGACGGCCCGCGGGGCGGGGACGGCCGTGGCCGGACAATCGGTCGGCAGCGGCATCATCCTCGATTTTTCGCGCCACCTGAACCGGGTGTTGGAGTTGCGTCCCGGGGAAAAACGCGCCCGGGTGGAGCCGGGAGCGATCCTAGCCGATTTGAACCGCGCCGCCGCCCGGCATCGCCTCCGTTTCGCGCCCGATCCGGCGAGCGGAGATTTCTGCACGCTCGGCGGGATGATTGCGAACAATGCGGGCGGACCGCGAAGCGTGCGCTACGGTCCGACCCGCCAGGGGGTCGATTCCCTCACGGTGGCGCTGGCAGACGGGCAAATCCTCGAGACCCAGAGCGTCGCGCGCGCCTCGCCGACCGGGACCGATCTCCACGCCGGGATCGCGTCGAAGCTGGCGCGCATCGTCGATCGACGCCGGGAGGCGCTCGACGCGGCGGCTCCCCGGGTGAGACGATCCGCGTCGGGTTACGATCTCCTCGGGGCGGTCGGGGAGGAGACGATCGACTTGGCCCGCCTCCTCGTGGGGTCCGAAGGGACGCTGGCGCTGACTTTGGAGGCGCGGCTGATCCTGACGCCGCTTCCCGGAGCGATCGCCACCGCGCTGGCGCACTTCCGGGACCTCGAAGCGATGGGGAAGGGGGTGCTCGCGGCCCTAGGCCATGCCCCGTCGGCGGTGGAAGCCCTGGATCGATCGTTCGTCGATCTGATCCGCCGCGCCGGGCGCGACGAGGTCCGCTCGCTTCCCGCCGACACCGAAGCGATCCTGATCGTCGAAGTGGAGGCCGAGACGCGCTCCGAGGCCGCGGCGAAGCTGGATCGGCTCGATCGGGATCTGGCGGGGCTAGCCGACGGCTTCCTGCGGGGTCTCGACGAATCGTCCAGGCTGCGGATCTGGGAAATCCGCAAGGCCGCGTCGCCCCTTCTGCTCGCGCGGGGAGGCGCGACGCGGAGCACGCGCTTCATCGAGGACGCCTGCGTTCCCCCCTCCAAGCTGCCGCTCTTCCTCCGCGAGATCCGGAGCTTCCTCAAGAGCCGTCGACTCGACGCCGCCGTGTTCGGTCACGCGGGGGACGCCATCGTGCACGTGAACCCGTTCCTCGATCCGGCCGACGCGCGGCTGGCGGAAAGGATGGAAGAAATTTCCCGGGAGTACACGGAGCTGGTGCTGTCGCTGGGAGGAGCCCTGTCGGGGGAGCATGGAGACGGCCGCTTGCGGACGCCTTTCCTGGCGCTCGCCTTCGGAGAGGCGTGCGGCGCCTTCCGCGAGGTGAAGGAGCTTTTCGATCCGCGCGGCGTGCTCAATCCCGGAATCAAGGTGCACGATGGGTCGGCGCGGATGAGCGATCACGTCGATTTGGGGCCGAGGCCGCCGCGCTTCGCGGCCCTCTCGGCGGGGGGGCCTCCTTGATGACGCCGGAGCGATTCCTGCCCACCCGCCTGCGGATTCATCCGACGGCGTTCGTGGCCGAGACCTGCGTCCTGCGCGGCGACGTCACCGTGGGCGCCCAGGCGAGCCTCTGGTTTCAATGTGTCGCGCGCGGGGACTCGGAGCCGATCCGGATCGGCGACCGAACCAACGTCCAGGACGGCTGCCTGCTCCACGTCGACGTCGACTGCCCCCTGGAAATCGGCAGCGACGTGACGCTGGGGCACGGCGCCATCGTCCACGGCGCGCGGGTGTACGACGAAGTCCTCATCGCCATGCGGGCCACGGTCCTCAGCGGGGCGATCGTCGAGCGGCGCTGCATCATCGGAGCCGGGGCGGTCGTCCCGGAGAACGCTCGCATTCCGGAGGGCTCGCTGGTCCTGGGCGTCCCCGGAAGGGTGATCCGCAGCCTCCGCCCGGAGGAGATCGGGCGCATCCTCGACAACGCCCGCGCCTACGTGGCCTACGCGGAGGCCTATCGAAGCGGCCGGGTCGGCGCCGGCCTGGAGGAACGCCGTTGAACGCGGCCGGGGTCGTCCGCATCAAGCAGGAGATCGTCCGGGCGCGCACCATTCTCCTGAGCACCCATCAGAATCCGGACGGGGACGGGCTCGGGTCGGAGATCGCGCTGCAGGCGTACCTGCGCTCGGTGGGGAAGAGCGCCGTCATCCTGAATCCCGATCCCGTTCCGGAGCGCTATCGCTTCCTTGATCCCGGCGGGGAAATCGGCGTCTTCGACGGCGCCGCGGGGGCCGAGCTGGTCCGTTCCTGCGATCTCCTTTTCATGCTCGACAACAGCAGCCTGAACCGGCTCGGGAAGATGGAAGGAGCCATTCGGGCCACCGAGGCGGTGCGCATCTGCATCGACCATCACGACACGACGGACCGATTCTGGACGGTGAACCTGGTGGACGAGACCGCCTGCGCCACGGGAGAGATGATTTTCGACTTGATCGCGGCCCTGGGAGGCTCCCTGGATCCTTCCAGCGCCGTCGCTCTGTACACGGCGCTCGTGACGGACACCGGTCACTTCCGCTTCTCCAAGACGAGCCCCCGCTCCCACCGGATCGCGGCGGAGCTGCTCCGCATGGGGGTCGATCCGTCGCACGTGTATCAGGAAGTCTACGAACGGCATTCCGAAGGGTTCGTGAGATTGATGGGCCAGGCTCTCGCGGCATGCCGGATCGAGCCGGGCGGGGCCCTCGCCTGGATCGCCCTGCGCCGGGCGCAAATCGAGGCCTGCGGCGCCGAGGACGCCGACACCTCGGAAATGGTGAACCAGCTCTTCGGCATCCAGGGAGTGCGAATCTGCCTGCTCTTCAAGGAGCTGCCCGACGGCAGGATCAAGGTCAGCCTTCGATCGAAAGGGGCCCTCGACGTGAACCGGATTGCGAGCCGCTACGGAGGCGGGGGTCATCAGAACGCCTCCGGGGCGATCGTGGAGGGGCCGTTCGAAGCGGCCGTTCAGCGGGTGGTGACGGATGCGCGGGCGCTACTCCCCTGAGCCGCTGCGCCTCCACGCGGGGCTGCTGCTGTCGGGATGCGGTCACTTCGACGGATCCGACGTTCAGGAGGCCGTTCTGAGCGGCCTGGCGCTGGACCGGGTGGGGGCGAAGGTCGTCGCCCTGGCGCCGCGGCGCCCGCAGCTTCACACGGCGGACCACACCGTCGGCGACGAGATGGAGGCTCCCGGCCGCGACGCGCTGCTGGAGTCGTCCCGGATTCTGCACGACAAGATCTACCCGCTGTCGGAGTTTCCTCTGGAGACGCTGCAGGCGCTGGTCGTACCCGGCGGGTTCGGCGTGGCGAAAAACCTGATGACCTCCTTCGCGGAGCTGGGCCAGGTCCGCCGGGCCCATCCCGACGCCGGGGAGGCAATCCGCCACTTCTTCAGGAATCGCAAGCCGGTGGGGGTCATCGGTCTGGGGGACATCCTGGTCCGGCACCTTACCGGGGAACCCTTGGAGGATCCCCGGCCCGGCCTGGACCCGGCCGGAATCGTCGTCGACCGCGAAAGAAGAATCGTCGCCACCCCGGGATTCAAGTCCTTCACGCGGGTCTCGGAAGTGGCGTTCGGAATCGATGCGATGGTCGCCGAGCTGATTCGGCTGGTGCGGGAGGGATGAAGGTCCGCGTGCTTCTCTTCGCTCGACTCAAGGAGCTCGCCGGCACGGGCTCCCTGGAGGTGGAGCTTCCGGAGAAGGCCACCCTGGCGGACGTCTGGCGCGCCGTTCAATCGATGGCCGCGGGCCTCGGGGCGGTGCGCCCTCCGCCGCTGATGGTGCGCGACCTGGAATACGCTCCGCCCGACACGCCCCTGTCGGGCGGGGAGGAAGTGGCCTTCCTGCCGCCGGTGAGCGGCGGATGAGCGGCGCAGAGGCCGGCATGTACCGCCTGGTCGAAACGCCGATCGATCTCGACGAGCTCATCGAGTCGGTCTCGGGGCAGGGAATCGGAGGGATCGCGACGTTTCTGGGCTCGGTGCGGATCGAAAACGAGGGGAAGAGAGTGCTGGCGATCGAGTATCACGCCTACACCCCCATGGCCGAGAAGCTCCTCCGGGAGATCGGGGAGGAAGCTCGCCTCCGCCACGCCGATCTGAGGATTTCACTGGTGCACCGGGTCGGCCGGCTGGAGATCGGCGAGATCAGCGTTGGCATCGCCGCCGGCTCGCCGCACCGCCGCGAGGCCCTCTCCGCCGTGGCCTACGCCATCGAACGGGTCAAGGAGAGCCTCCCCATCTGGAAGCGGGAGCATTATGCCGACGGCTCCGCGTGGCTGGGCCTGGCCTCTGGGTCTCCGGGAAGCGCGCAAAAAAAAGGGAAGCCCGGCGGGCTTCCCCCGTAATAGCTCCGACGCCGGAACTATCCGTTCTTCTTCTCCGCCTTGGCGATGCTGCCGACTTTCAGGGTTCCGGTCGCCTCGTCCACGACCCCCTTGACGGTCACCATCTCGCCGGCGAATTCTCCAGCCTTCTTCTGATCGTCGAGGGCATAGAACTTGCTGGTCGCCGGATCCCAAACACCCAGCTTGGCGCCCTTTTCATTGGCGCACTTGACGGCGCAATCTTTGTGGCCGGCCTTGGCGCCCTCGCCCTTGCAGTGGCTGTCGGTGATGTAGCCTGTCACCGAAGTCTCGGTTTTCTTCGCCTCATCGGCAAAAGCGGCCGCACCGAGCAGTCCCACCACCAGAACGGCCGCCGTCAGCGCGACGAACTTTCGCATAATTCCACCTCCCCTGATTGGATTCGAACCGGAAGCCTGATGAGTCTACTTCAGCGCCTCGTCCGGGTCAAGCTTCGTCCTGGCCTGGCCATGGTGCAGTCTGACATGAAATAGTTTAACGCCGTCCGATGGACTCATTAGATTTTAAGGTGTTAGGATGAGAGAACATAGGTGACAACATGTTTACGAAAATAAGGCGAACAATCAAGATCCTTCGTTCCCCGGCCGACGTGGAGATGACTGAGGTTCCGCGGACCGATGAGATTGAAAGAGCCCGGCTGAAAGCGGATGGACAAATGCGCCATTCGAACCCAGTGCTAAAGGTCATCGAGGGCGTTTTTGTTATCGTGGTTTCGGTGTTTATGATTAGCCCATTTCTGCATAGGTTGTTTTCGCTTGGCGATAACGCGAACATTATTACCACAAGCGCAATCAGCGTTGTTTTGTTTTCCCTATGGGACAGGCTCCAGGAAACAGCCAGTAGGGAGCTCGCGTCTATGTTCAGGCTCGATTTCCTAGACCCCTATGTCGGGCGTCGCGTTAAAAGAACAATCGCGATCTTCAAGGCCAAATAAGAATGGCCTCGAAAAACGATAAGGTTAACGCGACCATGCAGATAATTGTAAGTTTGTCTATCTTGTTTATTGGCTTGTTGATTTTGACGGCTCCTAACTTCGCCTTTTCGGCCGCACTGTCTGATTCCATGCAGAAGGTAGCCGCCGGCTGGGTTGGGGCAGTCATTGGATACTGGCTAAATTAGTTGAATCTATCTCCGATGCGTGGCATATTCATGCCATGCTAAAGCGCTCACGGATGCCGCGTGACCCCTCCAAGCTGGCGAAGCGGATTATAGACCTTGCCACGGGCCAGGCCGAGCCGGAACCGGAAAGCAAGAAGGATCCGGCGGCGGTAGCCTTGGGACGGAGGGGTGGCCTGAAAGGCGGAAAAGCGAGGGCCGCCAAAATGACCAAAAAAGAACGGTCCGAAGCGGCCCGCAAGGCGGCGCGAGCAAGGTGGAGGGGTCCTAGCTAGATATCCTCGTCGAAGTCGTCCTCTTGTGATTCCACCGGATAGTGGGTCGGACGACTCAATTCGTCCAGATCCTTGTTGAAGTCGAAATCCATTGGCGGGAGCTTTTCCCGGTGAATATTGTTTTCATTCCATGAATCCAAATCCAGGCTTAATTGGTGAACATCTGCCAGTGCGGCTCTTCGCCGAAGCTGCGAAGAGGCCTGCATATGGGTATCATGGGCATCGAAAATCCTGTACCAACGCGATCTTTTCTTGCCTCTACCATCAAGGTAGATGATTGCATGGTTAAGCCTGACAAGCCGCCCCTGCGGATCTCTGACCGTCTCGCTTCTTAGAAATCGCGCGAGATCCCTTCGAAGCAATTCCACAGAATCGGTGGGTGGTCGCTTCCATAGTCCACGCCTAATAGCCCACTCAGCTACCAAATGCGGTTCAATTCTGGAGCTCTCATCATCATCAGGGTGCTCTTTCTTGTATAGCTCCAATAGATATTCCAATTCCCTGCTACGCTTCCCGTATAGCTTTACGACCTCGCCCATTCTACGATCCTCCTCAAAAAAGGGTTGGGCTTATCGTGAGTCCCCACCCGTCCGTTAGGGCCGTTTCGATGACGATTGAGCGAATCTTGACCAAGAAAGTCCGCAGCGCGCCGTAGCCGATCTCTCCGCGATATTGAAGTTGGCCAACTATTATTCCAGGATGAATTTTCATTCTGTGCGCGAATTGAACGATACGATCCGAAGAATAAAACGGGGCAAGCCTACGAATGAATGACTCAATTTCATCTCGCGGGATTAGGGCATCGCTCGCGCTTTCATTGGCGCGTTTTTCTTGCTGATCATCCGCGAGAAGTATTGTTATTCCGCCCTCATTGTTTTGCTGGAAAGTCGTATCGACGGAATAGCTATCACCGTGCTTGATGTGCGCGAACTCATGAAACAGCGTATGCCAAAAGGCATCTATACGGTCGTATCGAAGGGACACGGCTATCACTGGATTAGTGTCATCCAAAAAGAACGAGGCCCCGTCAATCTTTGCTCCAGATAGTGGTTCCACCACCACAAAACGAATCCCGAAATCGGACAGAATGGTTGAGACCTTGTTCGCCTCTTTCGGAAAGGCCGCAGCCTGACGGAGCCGCTTTTCTGCTGCCGGTAGCCGATCCCTTTTGAATTCGTTTACGAGAATTGGCTCGGAAATCTGGCGAGCCCGAAAACACCATGCCCGCTCGGCAGGGTTCAAATCGTCAAGCATTGCGGTTCTTCGTGCAGCAACCGGAAAGGAAATATCGGAATAAGGAGAAGCCCCAAAGAAACTAGTTAGATCCGATTCAAGGTCGGCGTCCTTGTCTGACGAACGTATCCAGCCGCGCTTCTGCATCTCTCGAATCGGGGCAAGACTGAAAAGGCGGGCACGTTTTTCCACTATGGCGCCATCTGCCTCGGATACTGACAATTCGTATTCTGCCGTCCAGCGAAGCCAATCGGCAGGGTCGTTTCCGAACGCAGCGCCGAGAGCAATCGCCATTTCCGGGCTTACCCCCGTCCTCCCAGAAACGATGTTGCTAACCGTTTGCCGGTTCTTCCCAGTGATTTGGGCCAATTCGTCCTGGCTCCAGCCTTTTTCCTCAAGCAATTGCTTAAGGCGCCTGCCTGGATGCATCCCTGGACTCCATGGAAGTTCTTGTTTTGTATGGCGTTGAAACATTAACCCTCGACACGAAGCCAGCTTAAAAGATATGATGACTATATGTCAATATAATATTATCAAACTGATTGACAAACCGTGACCGCTTGCGTATATTAATCAGTATGAAAAGGCTGACGATCGAGAAACGGGCGATGATTCTCCGGTGCTTCACCGAGGGCCTTGGGGTCAACGCTACCGCCCGCATGGCCGACGTTTCCAAGAACACGGTCCTGAAACTCCTAGCCGACCTCGGTCCGGTTTGCCGGGACTTCCAGGCCGCGATGCTCGTGAACCTCCATTGCCGTCGGATCCAGGTGGACGAAATCTGGGCCTTCACCGGGATGAAGCAGAAGAATGTCCCGGAGGAATTGAAGGGAACGTGGGGCCTCGGGGATTGCTGGACGTGGGTTGCCGTTGATGCGGATACGCGCCTCGTCCCGGCTTGGTTTGTCGGACCTCGGGACGGCGACTCCGCCGAGATATTCATTCGGATGCTGGCTCGGCGCCTTGCTCACAGGATCCAGCTAACCAGCGACGGTCATCAGCCCTACGTTGAGGCCGTGGAGTCCGCCTTCGGCTCTGAAATCGACTACGCGCAGCTAATCAAGGTGTTCAATCTGCCGGAGGGAGAAACCCACACCGAGAGGAAGTACAGCCCCGGGGAGTGCTGCGGGACGCGCGTCCAGGTCCGAACTGGCAACCCCGACCCGAGCCATATCGCCACGAGCTACAGCGAGAGGCTAAACCTTGAGATTCGGTGCAAGAACCGGAGGCTGACGCGACTCACCAATGGATTCAGCCGGAAGGTTGAGAATCTGGAGCATTCGATGGATGTGGGATTCATGGTCTACAACTTCGTGAAGATTCACGGTAGCCTGAAGGTCAGCCCCGCGATGGCTGCCGGAGTCACGGACCACCTTTGGAGCTACGAGGAAGTGATCGGGTTGCTGGAAGCGACGGAGCCGGATGCCGTGCAAATCGCGGACCGCCGTCACGACCGGAGGAAGTCAGACTGAACCATCACCCCTGGCCTTGCGGGAACGGCTCGGAATGCTATACTGTGGATTGTGCCGCACGGGGAAGGGGCACGAGCGCTGCGGTTTAGCGCCGGATCTTGCGACATCCAATGGACAGTCAGCATGCGAACAAGCACTTCGAAATCGGTGCTTTCCAAATCTCTGGATGTATTCCTTGAAGGCTCGCTTTTCGAACGTGCGCACGACTGCCCGCCATCACCTGAAACGTCGAGGGGAATCGACTCCGGTCAGGGAGACTTCTCTGCGGAGTGATCGCCTCGGCTGTCCCTTCCCGTCGGCCAGGGAGACCCTGGCATGGCTGCGATCCCAGGTCGTGGCTTTCTAAGCTCCCTTCTCGGATCGAGTGAAACTGAAGCGGTATCCCGAAAGACCCGGAATAGGTCTGCAGGGACATATCCGTCCCCAAAACCGTCAGGTGAATTCCATGGGAACTAGCTCGGTCTTCCTTTTCCTGGGAGGCCTGGCCCTTGTCGGTGCCGGAATCGTCCTCGGATGGATCGGCAATATGCGCTTGGGGAGAAAGCACCTTAGCGCCGCGAAAGCCGAGGCCCAGGAAATCCTTCGTGAGAGCCGCCGCGAGGCGGACAAGCAGAAGAAACAGGCAATTCTCCAGGCGCGCGAGGAATGGCAGCAGACCCGGACGCGCCTGGAAGGCGACCTCAAGAACCGCGTACGAACCGTCCAAAAACAGCAACAAAGTCTTGAAGATCGGGATCGTAGCCTGCGGGAGAAGCAGGAGGAGCTCCGGCACCAGGGCGAGCGGCTCCGGGAGAGCGAGCAGCGGCTCCAGTCTCTCCAGGCCGAAACGGCCGAAAGCAAGGAGCGCTACCGGCGGCTGCGGGAGGAGACCAATCGCCGGCTCGAGCAAATCTCGGGGATGGGCACGGAAGAGGCGAAGAAGATGCTCCTCAGCAGCCTGAGGGCGGAGACGCGATTCGAAGCGGCGAGGGTCATCCGCGAAGTCAAGGACGAGGCCCAGAGAACGGCCGACGCCGAGGCGGGCAAGATCATCGCCCTGGCGATCGAGCGCCTCGCCTCCGAGGTCACCGCCTCCAAGAGCATTTCGAACATCCCGATTCCCAGCGCCAAGGTCAAGGGCCGGATCATCGGCTACGAGGGCAAGAACATCCGGGCCTTCGAGAAGGCGACGGGGGTTCAGCTCCTGATGGACGAGTCGCCCGAATCAATTGTCCTGTCCTGCTTCAACCCGATCAAGCGCGAGATCGCCCGGGTGGCCCTGGAAAGGCTCCTGAAGGACGGGAACATCCACCCGCGCCGGATCGAGGAGGTCGCCGAGAAATCGCGCAGGAAGGTCGAGGAGTCGATCGGCCGCGCCGGCGAGGAGACGATCAAGGAGCTGGGGATCAAGGGCATGCACCCCGAGATGGTGAGGATTCTGGGCCGCCTCAAATACCGCACCTCTTACGGGCAGAACGTGCTCGAGCACTCGATCGAGGTCGCCAAGCTCACGGCGATGATGGCCACCGAGCTGGGCATGGACTCCACCCTCGCCCTGAGGGCCGGCTTGCTCCATGACATCGGCAAGGCGATCGACTTCGAGCGGGAAGGGACCCATCCCGAGATCGGCGTGGATTTGGGGACCCGCTACAGCGAGCCCGAAGTGGTGATCAACGCGATCGCCTCGCATCACGACGACGTCGAAGTGACGTCTCCCATCTCGGTTCTGGTCGGCGCGGCCGACGCCATCTCGGGATCGCGCCCGGGCGCCCGCAGGAAGAGCCTGGTGGATTACGTGAAGCGGATCGAGAAGCTGGAGGGCATCGCCAACAGCTTCGAAGGGGTGGAGCAATGCTACGCGATCCAGGCGGGGCGCGAGATCCGCGTGATCGCCAAGGCGGAGAAGATCGACGACGCCCAGGTCTCGCTCCTGGCCAACGATCTGGCCCAACGGATCCAGAAGGAAATGGAGTATCCCGGACGCATCAAGGTCACGGTGATCCGCGAATGGCGGGCGAGCGAGGTGGCGCGCTAAAGGGCGCGCCCCCTCCTCGGTTCTGGTAACATTCGAGATTGGCCCCGCCGGCCAGCCGGCGCCGGGGTGAGGGTTGGGGCTCGCGGCGTCCGGCCGCGTGGGGGGAAGAGGGAATGTTCTCGTCGCGGTATCTGGAAAAAGCGGGCCTGGGGGAGATCGCGCGGAAAGTGGAGCGCGGCGAGAGGCTCAGCCGTGAGGACGGCATCGCGCTCTATGAGCATGCCGATCTGAACGCGGTCGGAATGCTGGCCAACCGGGTTCGCGAGCGGCTCAACGGGAACGTGGCCTACTACAACGTCAATCAACACATCAATCCGACGAACATCTGCGACAAGTTTTGCAAGTTCTGCGCCTTCTACCGCACCCCGAAGGACCACGACGCCTATGCTCTCAGCCTGGATCAGATCCGCGCCCGCGTGCGGGAGAAGGCGCACGAGCCGATCACCGAGATCCACATGGTGGGGGGGGTGAACCCCGACCTTCCCTTCGACTTCTACCTGGACATGATCCGCGCGGTTCACGACGAGCGGCCCGAAGTGCACGTCAAGGCGCTGACCATGGTCGAGGTGGCGGCCTTCAGCCGCCAGACCGGACGGAGCGTGGAGGCGATCATTCGCGATCTCAAAGACGCCGGCCTGGGGTCCTTCCCCGGCGGCGGCGCGGAGGTCATGAGCGCCCGCCTCCACCGGCTCCTGTTCCCCAAGAAGATCGATTTCCGCGGATGGCTCGACTGCGCCAAGACGGCCCACCGCCTGGGTCTGCGCAGCAACGCCACCATGCTCTACGGGCACGTCGAGACGATCGAGGAGAAGGTCGATCACCTCAGGCTCCTGCGTGACGCTCAGGACGAGACGGGAGGGTTCATGACCTTCATCCCGCTCGCGTTCCACCCGGAGAACACCAAGCTCTCCCACCTGAAGAAAGCCACGGCGGTCGAGGATCTCCGCAACGTCGCGCTGGCCCGCCTGATGCTGGACAATTTTCCGCACGTCAAGGCGTTCTGGATCATGATCACGCCCCGCGTGGCGCAGATCGCCCTCTCCTACGGCGCCGACGACATCGACGGCACCGTGACCACGGAGGAGATCGTGCACGCGGCCGGCGCGGAGACCTCGCAGAGTCTCAGCCGCGGCGATTTGGTCACGCTGATTCGCGAGGCGGGACGCGATCCCGTGGAGCGGGACACGCTCTACCGTCCCGTACCCATGCCGGGGTCCGCGGGCGCGGCGGCCGCTTCGCCTTCCTGAAGATGTCCTGCCGGGCCGGAAGAGCGCCGTCCTCTCCGGATGCGGACGCGGCCGTCCGGCCGGAACGAGAGGGCCATTTGCCGGCGCGGGAGATCGGATTCGGGGGCTGGGCCCCTTTCGTGTCGCTCAACGGGGAGATCGTCCCGGCGCTGGAAGCGAAGGTGTCGGTCTTCGACCGCGGCATTCTTCTCGGAGACGGGGTTTACGAGACGGTTCGAGCCCGAAACGGCAAGCTCTTCCGCTGGCCGGCGCATCGAGAGCGGCTGGTCCGGTCGCTTCGATCCGCCCGGATTCCTCTGGGCCCTCCGCCGGAGATCGACGCCGCGATCACCGGCTGCCTGCGCGCCAATCGCTTGAGCGACGCCCGCCTCCGCATCACCATCACGCGCGGGGTGGGAGGGCCGGGCTTCGATCTCGCGGAAGGCTCGGCCCCGAACGTGATCGTCGCCGCCAGCCCCTGGAGGCCTCTGCCGGAGGAGAAGTATCGAAACGGAGTCAAGGCGATCGTCTCGAGGATCCGGCAGACCGCCATCGAAAGTCTCGATCCCGCCCTGAAATCGATCAGCCGGATTCATTTGGCGCTCGCCCGGATGGAGGCGGTCGATCAGGGAGCCCACGAGGCGCTGCTCCTGGGAAGCGGGGGAGAGATCCGGGAGGGGACGTCGAGCAATGTCTTCCTGTGGCAGGCGGGACGGCTTCGAACCCCCGCCGTCGCCTGCGGCGTCCTTGAAGGGATCACGCGCGAGCTGGTGCTCGAGATCGCGCGGGCCGAGGGGATCGCCTGCGAGGAGACCCGACTGGAGCGGCCGGATCTGGCGTCGGCGGAGGAAATCTTCTTCACGAACACGTCCTGGGGAGCGCTGCCGGTCACGCGTCTCGACGGGGAAGCGGTGGGTTCCGGGGTACCCGGGCCGCTGGCGCGACAGGTGATGGAGAGAATCTCGCTACGCGTGGAAGAGGAGTGCCGGTGAGGTTCCCGGACGGCGCTTTTCCGGCGATTCGCACCGTCGACCGGGAGATCGATCCTCTGGAGCTTCTCGGGAGGGTGATCCGCGACCCTTACCCGGCGCTCCTGCTCAGCGGCCGGAGGGAGGAGGATGCGGGCCGCTTCTCGCTGGTCGCGAGCGATCCCTTCCAGATCCTCCGCTTCCGCGGCTCTCGCGGGATTCTCCAATCGAAGCGGCATGAGACGCCGCTCGCGGGAGACCCCTTCGAGGCGCTCCGGCGCAGCCTCGAGGCCTGCCGCCTCCGCGGGATTCCGGGGATTCCTTTCTCGGGCGGGGCCATCGGCTATCTGGGCTATTCCCTGGGGCGGGCGGGCTCGCACGGCCCCGGGCGCCGGCGGCTCTCTCCCTGGCCCGATCTGCACCTGGCCTTTTACGATCGCGCTTTCGTCGTGGATCACGAGCGCCGATGCACCCACTTGGTGGCCACCGGCCTGCCGGAGCGCGCCGCGGAGCGCCGCAGGGAAAAACGGTCCCTCGATCTGATCCGCCTGCAGGAGACTCTGGCCGCCCGGCCAGATCAGGAGATCCCCTGCCGCAACTCCGAATGCTCCGAGCCTCTCTTCCACACCACCCGCTCCGAATACCTGCGCGCCATCCGCCGGGCCCAGGATTACCTGGACGCCGGGGAGATCTACCAGGTGAATCTCTCCCATCGCATCACCGTGAACGGGGCATGGTCCTCCCGGTCCCTCTTCCGACGATTGACCCAGCGGCACCCCGCCTGCTTCAGCGCCTACCTTCCCCTGCGCGATCACGAAGTGCTCTGCGCCTCCCCCGAGCGGCTCGTCAGCCTGCGCGGGGAGCGGGCCGAAACGCGTCCCATCAAAGGGACGCGGGCGCGCCACGCCGATCCTCTCGAGGATCGGCGCGCGGCGGCGGAGCTCGAGGCCGGGGCCAAGGAGCGCTCGGAGAACCTCATGATCGTGGATCTGGCGCGCAACGATCTCGGGAAGGTCTGCGTGCCCGGAAGCGTGGGCGTCGATCGGCTCTGCCGCGTCGAGACGCTTCCTTCGGTGCACCATCTCGTTTCGACGGTCTCCGGGCGGCTGAGACCGGATTGCGACGGCATCGATCTGGTCCAGGCGCTCTTCCCCGGAGGCTCGATGACGGGCGCTCCGAAGATTCGGGCCATGGAGATCATCGACGATCTGGAGGGGGGCGACCGGGGAATCTACTCCGGGTCGCTCGGCTACTTTTCATTCGACGGCGATCTCGATTTGAACATCGTCATTAGGAGTCTCGTGCTCTCCCCGGGATCGGCGCAGCTTCACGTGGGAGGTGCCATTCTCAGTGAGTCGAACCCGGATCAGGAGTATCAGGAGACCCTGGACAAAGCCCGCCCGATCCTCGAGGCGCTGCGGCCGTGAGGGAGGACAGAAAGACGTTGCCTGAAAGAGAGATCAAGGGACTGCTGATCGACGTCGACGGCGTCATCTACGACGACGGGCGGGTGATTCCCGACTCGGTGTACGCGATTCAATGGCTGCAAAAGCGCGAGATTCCGTTCCGCTTCGCCACCAACGCCACGGCGCGGAGCCGGCGGACCCTGGTGAAGCGGCTCGCGGGTCTTGGAATCGAGGTGGGGGAGGAGCAGGTCGTCAACACGCCCTACGTCGCGGCGATGGAGCTGCGCAAGCGCCCCGGCGTCAAATGCCTGTTTCTGGTCCAGGACGACGCCCGCAGGGAGTTCGAAGGGATCCTGTCGGTGGACCGGAATCCCGACGTCGTCGTGGTGGGCGATCTGGCCGCGGGATTCGACTACGCCACCCTGAACCGCGCCTTCCAGGCCCTCCTGGGGGGGGCGGATCTCCTCGCGCTCCAGAAGAACCGGTACTGGAAGGTCGAGGACGAGCTGGTCTTGGACGCCGGGGCCTACGTCGCCGCGCTCGAGTACGCCACGGGCAAGCAGGCCTCCCTGGTCGGGAAGCCCTCCGCGGCTTTCTTCCGGATTGCGCTCGACGGTCTCGGGGTTCCCCCCGGCCAGGTGGCCATGGTCGGTGACGACGTGGAGAACGACGTCCAGGGTGCCCAGGAGGCGGGCCTGGCGGGAATCCTGGTCCAGACGGGGAAGTACCGCAAGGATCTCGTCGAGCGATCCGGGGTGAAGCCCGATCTCGTGGTGCGCGATCTGGGCGATCTGGCGTCGCGTTTCTGATGGTCGCCCCTCCGCTTCCTTCGCGCCCCGAACCTTCGCCCCTCCCCTGCGCCGCCTCCGTCCATTTCGGCGCGGGCTTCCTCCTGCGGCGGATTCTCGTGGCGGGAGGCTGGATCCTGCTGCCGGCGCTGCTGGTCCTCGGAGCGCGGCACCGGAGCGTGCTGGATTTCGTCTCGGCCGCGTTCCTGGCCGCGGCCCTCTGGCCGATGACGACGCGCTCGGGGGAAATCCTCTGGAGCCGGCCGGGGATCTCTGTGCGCCGCTATTTCCGTTACGTGCCACTCGCCCCGGACCGGATCGATGCCGCCGTCGTCACTCCTCCCGTCTTTCGACGGCAATCGCTCGTGCTCCGCCTGCGCCGTCCCCTGCACCTTTCCCGCTACGTCTATTGCCGGCTCTCTCCCGCTTCGATCTGCGACGCTTGGGCGCTGGTTCACCAAAAGGAGTGGGAGCGGCCGGGAGGACGATCGTGAGCGGTCCGACAGCCGCGGCGATCCCGGAGGAGGCGCTGCGGGCCCGGCGGGCGCAGCTGGCGGTCGATCTCACCTGCTCTTTGATCGCCCAGAGCCGCGATCTGAGCCTCGCCGAGGCGCTCGGCATGATGGCGGACGCCCGGCGGATCGTGCTCGGATTGTTCCCCGACAAGGAATCGACCTTCAATCTGATCTACCGGCCGCGCTTCCATCGGCTCCTCAGGGAGCGACTCGGCCTTTCCGAGGAAGAAATCGGCGCGCTTGGCTGAGAGGAATCGTGGACACGCCCGCCATCGTTTTCCTCGCCACCGCCGGGACCGCCGCGGCGATTCACTCCCTAGTCCCCGACCACTGGCTGCCGTTTGTCCTGATGGGGAGGAGCCGGGCCTGGCCGATCTCGAAAACGCTCACGCTGGCGGCGGTCGCGGGGCTGCTACACGTCTGTCTGGCCGTGCTGCTGGGAATCCTGTCCTATTTTCTCGCGAGACAAGGGGCGAGAACGGCGGCCCAGAATCTTCGCGAGACGCTGGAAGTCCTGTCCCCCTTGTTGCTGTCGTGCTTCGGAATCTTGTACGGCGTCTATTCATGGCGCCGGGAGAACCGGCACCATCCTGCGGCCGGCTCGGCCCGTGAAGGGGCCGGCCCCGACGATTCTCACCATCACCACGGCCACCTCCTGGAGCGCTGGTTCGGCGGCGGAAGCGGCTGGTCGCTGGTGGTCGTCATCGGGGTGAGTCCCTGCGCCCTCGCGCTGCCCGTGCTCCTGGCGGGCGCGGCGAAACTGGGCCTGACCGGCGTGGTCCTCGTCGCCGGCGGATTCGGAGCCGTGACCATGATCACGACGCTGGGAGTCACCCTCCTGGGATCGATCAGCGCGCGCAAGGTCGATTTCCCCTTCCTGACGCGCTACGGCGATCTGATCACCGGGATCTTGATCGGCGCCACGGGCGCCTTCCTCTTCCTATGGGAATTGACCCGGTGAAGGACGCGGGAGCGTTCTTGGCGCTCGCGGCGGCGACGGGGCTGGCGGTCGCGGGGTGCGGCCGGACGCACCACGTCGAAATGCTCAAGAGCGGTCCTCCCCGCACCGGTCCCGCTCCGCTCACGGTCCGGGCCGATCTTCCCGCCGGCAATCTCCGCCTGTCGGCCGGCAGCCCGAATCGGCTCTACGACCTGGCCTTCAGCTATTGCTCGAGCCATTTCCGCGCGGCGGAGCGGTTCTGGGAGCCGGGGAAAGCGCCGGGCCTCGCGGGATCAGGTCTTCTGGAAATCGCCGCCGTCCCGATCGGCCGCCAAGTGGCGGAGGGCGAGCCCAACCTGATGGTACTCCGGCTGCGCACCGGGATTCCTCTCGACCTGCGCGTGTCGGCGGGCCGCGGGGCCATGGATCTCGATCTGACCTCGCTGGGCGTCCGGCGGCTGTCGGTCCACGGCGGAACCGGCGAGGCGCGGGTTCGATTCGAAGCGGGGAATTCCGCCGATTTGGAGCTCCTCCGGGTCGTCGGCGGGGAGGGACCGGTGAGCCTGACGGGCCTGGGATGGGGGCGCGTCACCAGCCTCGAGTACCATGGAGGCTCCGGCAGCGCCGCCATCGACTGGGGCGGACCGGGACCGCGCGAAGCCGCCGCGTTCCTGGATCCGGGAACGGGCGGCCTGGCGCTCTCCTTTCCGGTCGATCTGAGCGTCACCCTCTCGGGAGCGGGAATACGCGAGGAAAGCTTGAGGCGTTTCTTTCATCGCGCCGGCGGAGCGTGGGTGAGCGCCAACACCTCCACGGCGTCCCGCCGGCTGACGATCGTGCTGGACCCGGGGATGGGCGATGTCGGTTTTCGCTGGGGGAGCGGCGGCCTGAACTAGGCCGAGTTGTTTCGGGAGCCTCACCCCGGCTTCATCTCGGGCGCGTCGTCCGCAGCGACGAACAGGGGAGTAACGCCAGGAATCCGGAACCTGCGATGGAGCTCGGAGGCCAGCCCTTCCAAGTCGGCCTTCGAGAATCCGACCGAGGTCCACGAAATCCCGCCTCCGGCTTCCACCAAGAAGAGAGTCGGAACGTTCGTGAGGCCGAAGGCGCTGGAGACAGGGTAGTCCTTGCCGTCCGGCAGGAGCGGAAAGGTCGTTCCGTATTGCTCCCCGAAGAGGCGCGTCTCGGCCACGCCGTCCTGGGAAATCCCCAGGAAGCGTAGCGGGGCGGTCTCGACGCGCTCGAAGAGGCGCTGGAGATACGGGAACGCCAGCATGCACGTGGGACAACTGTTCTTGAAAAAAATCAGCAGGGCAGGAAGCCCGTCGCGATGACGAAACTCGACCCGTCGGCCATCGATGTCCGCCAGACTGAACTCGGGGGCCTGGCTCCCCGGTCGAAGCGCCGTCATGATCCTCATGATAGCCTAGCTGCGACCGGCGGCGCCACATGCCTCGGGCGGAGATGAGATGAAGGCGAAAGGACTCAGCGAGACCTGCCCGGCGGACTCGGTCGGCGAGCCGGCGGTTCCGGAGGGAGTGACCTCCTCCGGCGGGGGTGACGGGTGGATTCTCCTCTCGGCGGGATGCTTCGCGACGATTCCCATCTTCGCCACCTATGGATATGCGGCCGGGGTCGCGACCCTGCCGATGCTGGCCTGGCGGTTTCTCCTGACGATCGCGACTCTCTGGGGCTTTCTAGGAGCCACCCGCCGGCTCGCGGCGCTTCCGGCTCCGCGCGTTTTGGGGCTCCTGGGGATGGGAGTGGCGTACGTCGCCATGACCCTCCTCTACTTCGAAGCGCTGCGTCATTCCTCCATCTCCACCCTCACCCTGCTGTTCTACAGTTATCCCATCTTCGTGACGCTCCTCGCGGTCCTGTTCCTGCGGGAGCCGATGACGCGGATCAAGTCGGCGGCTCTCCTCCTGGCGCTGGCGGGGTGCGTCATCGTGCTCCGGCCGAGCGGCAAGGCCGATTGGCGCGGGGCGCTCCTGGCTCTTGCCGCCTCGCTTCTCTATTCGGCCTACATGATCGTCGGAACCCGGCTGACGAGAGGCGTGGATCCCTTCCTGTCGACCGCCTGGATCATGACGGCCACGGCTGCCGTCTTCATCGCCGCTGCGGCCGCCCGGGGCGAGATGGGGGCGGTGCGCGGAGCGGCGGCCTGGGGATCGGTCCTCGGACTGGCGGTGGTGGCGACGGTGATGGCCGACGGTTCCTTTTTCGCCGGGCTTTCCAGGACGGGCGCGAGTCGCGCCGCCATCCTCAGCACGGTGGAGCCGCTGTTTACGATACTCCTCTCGGCGTGGCTTCTCGGCGAGGTCATCCCTCCGGCGCGCTTCCTCGGCGGCGCTCTGATCCTCGGGAGCGTCCTGCTGATTCATCGGGAGTAGCCGGGTGATCAAGACACGGCACCTTCTCGCGTCCTTCCTTCTCCTGGCACCCCAGGCATCCGCCGCAGCCTGGGGCCAGGAGAAGGGCGTGCCCCGGCTCAAGCCGATCTCCATGAGCGGAATTCCGGCCGCGGGCGAAAGAGCGTATTTGACGAGCTGCTGGGCCTGCCACGGCCTGGCGGGGGACGGCAAAGGACCCGCCGCCGCCGGGATGGCCCCTCCGCCCACCGACTTCACGCCGCCCGGGACTCTCGACAAGCGGACCGCGGCCGACCTCCTGGACATCATCCTGAAAGGGAAGCCCGGGACGGCCATGTACCCGGCGGGAGTGGAGCCCCAGACGGCGGTCGACCTCGTCGCCTTTCTGAGGACGCTCTCGCGGAACCCCGGCCAGGAAAAAAACTTTCTCGAGTCCCTGGCGAGGGCCGATCGGGAGGCCGGCAGAGCTCTTTACGAGCGCCGCTGCTGGCCCTGTCACGGCGCCACCGGGGCGGGCAACGGTCCGGCCGCGCCGGCGCTGCGGCCCCCTCCAGCCGACTTCACCGATCCGGACAAGGTGGCCGAGCGCAGCGCCGCCCGGCTCTATTCGGTGTTGTCCCGCGGCATTCCGGGTACCGCCATGGCGGCGCAGCCGCTCTCGGAAAAGGAGAAGCTCGACGTCATCGGCTACCTGCGATCGTTGGTGCGGTTCCCCGAGGAGTCCAAAGCGCCGGGGGAAGCCTTGCCTTCCGGAGATCCCCGCAGAGGGAAGGAGACGTACGACCGGCGATGCTGGGCGTGCCACGGAGCGAGCGGCGACGGGAACGGGCCCGCCGCCGCCGACATGGCGCCGCCTCCGACGAGCTTCTCCGATTACGACGCGATGAAGAGCCGGACGGATCAAGGCTGGTTCAACGCGATCCGGTCGGGGGTTCCGGGAACGGCGATGTACCCGCAGCGGCTCTCGGCGGCCGAAATCACCGATCTGGTCGCCTATCTGCGGGGCCTCGGCCGCCGGAAGTCGGAGGCCTCCCCCCAGGACGACCCTCAGAAGAAAAAGAGATAAGTCAGCTTGAACGTGGCGTCCCGGGCGTTCACCGCCGGTTCGCCGCCGCGCCGCCTCAAATTGGCCGACTCGTTGTAGACGAAGAAAAGGTCCGCGCCGGGGTGGTGAATCCAGTCGAGACGCAGGTTGACGTCCCGATCGTCGGTGATGTCGTTCGACTGCACCAGGACGGCTCCGAACAGCTTGGGGCTGAGTGCGAAGTTGAATCGGGTGAACCAGAGATTGGTGTCGAAGCTCCCTTCCGGGAGCAGGACGTGATTGAAGTCGTAGTGCGCGGTCACCGAGAGATGGGGGCTGAAGTTGACGGTGAGGTCCTGGAGAAGGTTGAGCCGGCGCCCGTCGAAGAAGGTCCCGGCCTCCGCCTGCGAGGACGAGAAGACGCGCCGCCCCGCGTAGCTGTTGAAGTAGAGCGCGACGCGGTGAAAGGAATAGGGCCCGGACGCGAGGGTCACCCCCTCGAACAGGTCGAAGGGCGCCGCCAGGCGCTCGAACTCGGAGGAGTAGTAGCCGCCCACCACGTCCCCCGACTCGAAGATGCTTTCCAGGAGAAAGAAGTTCGCACGGGACTCCAGGCGGCCGGACCGGTCGGTCACGTACAGAGGGTTGTAGGTGAAATTGAACTGCCGGACCGTGTCGCTTTCGGGTCGCGGCTTCCATGCGAAGACGCCTTCCCAGAGATCGACCCCGGGCCGTCGCACGAACCCGATTCCGGGATCGAATCCCGGATCCACCTGCGCGTACCGGGCCGCCACCTGCCAGATGTCTCCGTCCTTCCCGAATCTCACGCGCGCGGCCGACCCTTCGGAGAGGCCGGGCGAGGAGCGTGACGCCGCGTAATAGGCATCGAGACTCCAGTCCTCGCGGAAGACGAGCCGCGCGTCCCCCCCGAGCACCCGGTTGCCTCCTCCCGGACCATCGTCCTCCCGGTCCGTCAGGATCATCCCGATCGTGGAGCGGGAAAAGAGATCGCGCCGCACGCGCAGCACCCCGAAGCGGGATCCCGCCTCCTCCCCGGCGTTTTCGGTCGCGACACTGAGGATTCCCAGCGAGGTCTTGCCGACGCGGCCGGTGAGACGGGCTCCCCCCAGGATGGGCACCGGCTCGCCTTCGGTTAGGCCGATCCGACGGCTGAAAAAGACGTCGGTCTCGCCGTGCGCCCCGAACTGGAAGAGCCCCGCGTTCTCGAGGAAAAAATCCCGCTTCTCGGGAAAGAAGAGCTTGAAACGGGTCAGGTTCACCTGCTGAATGTCGGCCTCGACCTGGGCGAAATCGGTGCGATAGGTGAGATCGGCGGTGAAATTGCTGGAGACGCCCCACTTCACGTCCAAGCCCGATTTCCCTTCGAGATCGGTGTCCGGGGGGGCGTAGTCGCGGCCGTAGCGACCGAGGAGATAGGGCTTCGTCCGAAAGCGGACGCCGCGGCGAATCCCCGTGAAGCGGAACTTCCTCGCCCGGGACAGGGTCATCGTCCCACGGAAGTTGCGCGGGATGTAAGGAGCGTACAGCTCCTCGTTCTTGCGCCGAATGGCGCGGAAGAAATTGATCCCCATGAGGTTCTCGCCCGCGGGCGAGAAACTGACGTTGAAGAACGGGATCTTGATCTCGGCGGTCCACCCCTGGTCGTCGATGCGGGAGGCGACTTCCCAGACGGCGTCCCACTTGTCGTCGAAGACCAGCCCTTCGTTGAAGATCTGAGCGTCGACGCGGACGCCCGACGGATTCGTGGAGAACCAGAATCCGTCGCGGCCGTTGTTCGAGGAGTCGATGCAGAACGCGATCTGATCGTCTCCCGTGATCGCGGTGCTGTCGCGCGCCAGCGTCCAGGCCAGGATGCGCGAAGGGTCGCGGTCGAAAGCGCGGATTCCGAAGTAGAGATTGTCGTCATCGTACAGGACGCGGACTTCCGTCCCTTCCGTGGGAGGCACGCGGTCTTCGGGAAGCTGCTGGACGAAATCGTCGATCAGGAGCGCTTCCCGCCACGAGGGTTCGTCCAGCACGCCGTCCAGGGTCGGAGCGTGCGGCGCGCGAACCGGAACGAGAGGCGCGGTCGGCGGCGCCTCTTCGGACGGCGCGGCGGCGGTTTGGAGAAGGAAAGGAAGAGAGAAGGCCAGAATCCGGCACCGGATGTGGCGGGCGCGGCGCTGCGCGGCCGGCCCGTGGCGGATGCAATCGATGGCGGACCCCTCCGAAAGGTCGGGCATTCTATCACGGGGAATCTTGACGGACGGCGGGAGGGATGCTAGGATGACTCATTAGAATATATATACGTTTGATATAGCCCACGGGAAGGAGGCGCCGTGACGAAGGGGGAGCGAGAGGGAAGGGGAGCCGACGGCAAGAAGCTCCTGCGGAGCTTCACCGCGACGCGGCGGGAAGTGGAGATGCTCGAGGCGATCGCCTCCTACCACGGCTTTTCGAAGAGCGCCACGTTGACCAGCCTGGTTCGCAAGGAATTCTGGAGAATCTTTCCCCGGGGGACGAAAGGGATCCGGCCCGATCCCGGGGCGCGGGTCGTCGGGAGGAACGATGCCCCTTGAGGCCTCCGCGACGATCCTCCCGAACGCCTGGGATCCTCCGGACGAAGGGAAGACTGTCGATCTGCAGAGCGAGGTCCGGGCCCTGGCGGCGGAGAAAGGGGCGGTCCTCCTCGCCCACAACTATCAACTCCCGGAAGTCCAGGACGTGGCCGATTTCGTCGGCGACTCCCTGGGCCTGGCGCTCGAGGCCCAAAAAGATCCGCGCCGGCTGATCGTCTTTTGCGGCGTCCGCTTCATGGCGGAGTCTGCGGCCATCCTCAATCCGGCCAAGAGGGTCCTGCTGCCGAGTCTGGCGGCGGGATGCTCCCTCGCCGATTCGATCACCCCGGAATCGCTCGAGGACTGGATGCGAAGATATCCGGGTCACGCGGTCGTCACCTACATCAACTCCTCCGCCGAAGTGAAGGCGATGTCGGACATCTGCTGCACCTCCGCCAACGCCGTCTCGGTGATCCGGAGCCTGCCGGCGAAGAAGATCCTGTTCACGCCCGATCGCAACCTGGGCCGCTGGGTCGCCCGCCGCGTCCCGGAGAAGGAGATCGTGGTGTACGACGGATGCTGCCCCACCCACGACGTCCTGCGGGGCATCTCGGTGGAGGCGGGGCGAAGGGAACGGCCCGCCGCCGTCGTCATTGCGCACCCCGAATGCCGCGAGGATGTCCTGGAGCGGGCCGATGAAATCTGCTCGACGACCGGGATGGCGGACGCCGTGGCGCGGCATCCGGAGGCGAAGACCTTTCTCATCGCCACCGAATGGGGGCTCCTCCACCAGCTGAAGAAGCGCTTTCCGGACCGGGAGTTCATCCCGGCGGACGGCTGCATCGGCTGCCGCCTGCACTGTCCCTATATGAAGATGGTCGACCTGGAGTCGATCCTCCGAGCGCTGCGGGAAGACGTCCACGAGATTCGCGTCGATCCCGAAACCGCCGCCGGCGCCCGCCGTGCCCTGCAACGCATGCTGGCCGTGCCGCGCGATCGCTGACCCCCCCTTCGTCTCGCTGGATGGAGCGTCCCGGGGCCTTCCCCGGCCTCCCGAGACGCCGTCCTTGGGCCGCCGCGCGGCGCCTCACGCGAGCTTGCGGATCTCCTCCAGGATGACGTCGTTGTCGGGCCGCTTCCGGAGCTCGTGGATCAGCGAGTAGCGGATGATCCCTTGCCGATCGATGAGAAACAGAGAGCGCTCGGGGAACCCCTCTTCTCGAAGAACTCCGTATTTCCTTGCGACCTCCCCGTGCGGATAAAAATCGCTGAGGACCGGAATGTTGACTCCTCCCAGCGTCTCCACCCAGGCCTTGTGGGCCGGAACCGCCGAGATGCCGATGGCGATCGGCTGGCAGTCGAGGGATTCGAACTTGGACAAGTCGTCCCGATAGGAAGGGATCTGGCTCGAGCAGACAGGCGTGAAGGCCAGCGGAAAGAAGACCAGGAGAACGTTCTTCGTGCCACGAAACTGGGATAGGGTCACTTCCGTTCCGTCGAAGCTCTTCAGTCGGAAATCGGGTGCGGGAGTACCCGGCGGCAAGGCGGACATGAGTCTCCTCCGTGTCGGATCTTTAGAAGAGGATCCCGGTCAAGGCCGGGAATTATAACCCGCGTCCGCCGCGCCGGCGCCCGGAACGGGAAGCTCCTCTTGCAGGATGAACGCGAAGCGCAAGGCCTCGAGCGCTCCCCCGTCCTGGAAAAGATCCTCGAGGAACGGCCCCAGTCCATCGACGCCGCCGCGGGCCAGCTGCAGCCTGAGAGAGAACTCGGCTCCGCGTCCGAGTCCGAGCTTCCGCTGATGCAGCGAGGCGTACGGAAAGCTGCCCCGCTCGAGGTGATCGTCGAGGAGAGTCCGGAGGGCCGCCCGAAAGATGCCGTAGGAGATCGATCCGGGCGAGCCCGGCTTCTCGAAGTACAGCACGGCCCACCGGTTTTCTTCCGGCAGCCGCCCGCCCACCTCGAAGACGCGGTTCCTCAGGATGAAACAGACCGAGGAGAGCGCGCGAATCTGCGCTCCGTGCGCGGCGCGATCGATGCCGACGAGATCGCGGACGACAATCTCCAGGAAATCGATCACCGGACTCCCCGACAGCAGAAACTCGCTTTCGTGCAGCGCTCCCGGGCCGGAGGGCTCGAAGCCGAGCCTTTCGAGATAGGCCGCCCCTTCCCGGAAGTGCCGGCTCAGGGAGAGCCCGTTCCCGGGGGGAAGGAGCCGGTACTCCCGCGCGTCGAGCGGAGGGAAGCGCCGAGGATCAGCTTGGGGGCGCAGGGCGGCCGGCGCCGCGCCGCGCTCCTCCTCGGAGCGCAGCAGGGCGTCGCGGAAGCGCAGGGCGGCCTCGCGGATCGCGCCGTGCAGCGCCAGAATGGTCCGCCGGTACGCCGGCTCCGGGACGTCCGGCCAGCCCTGATGGAGGACGCTGTAGATGATAGGGACGGGATGGCGAAGCCGATCCGCGGCTGCGAGCAGCTCGCTCATCGCGCCTTTGCCGCAGAGGAGGCGGGTCCGGCGGCGAGACTCTTCCGCAGGTGCGCGAGAGCCCAGGTCACGTGTTCCTGGACGAGGGGATCCGGGATCTGGAGCGCCTTCTCGAGGACCGGGACGGCATCCTCCGAACGGGAGTTGCCCAGGGCGACGGCGGCGTTGCGGAGGAGGCGGCTCCAGCCGGTCCGCCGCAGGGCCGTGCCGGCGAAGCGACGGTTAAACTGCTCGCGGCTCATCTCCATGAGATCGCGGAGAGGGGGTGGCTCGGAACCTGCCGCCCAGGAGGGGTCGCCCTCTTCCGCCTCCCGGTTCCAGGGGCAGACCTCCTGGCAGACGTCGCACCCGAACACCCAGCTCCCGAGACCCGGCCGGAGATCGAGCGGAATCGAGCCCTTGTGCTCAATCGTCAGGTAGGAGATGCACCGTCGGCTGTCGAGGACGTAGGGCTCCGGAAAGGCGCCGGTGGGGCACGCCTCCAGGCACCGGGTGCAGGTGCCGCAACGGTCGGTGACCGCCGGTTCGTCCGATTCCAGCTCGGCGTCGGTGAGGATCTCGCCCAGGAACATCCAGGAGCCGGAATCGGGGTCGATGAGGTTGGTGTGCTTCCCCTGCCATCCCAGCCCGGCTTCGGCGGCCCAAGGCTTCTCGAGCACCGCTGCGGTGTCCACGACGGGCCGCACCCGGGCGCCCGGGAAGGCGTCCGTCACGACTCCGCCGAGAGCCACCAGACGGTCGCGCACGACGCGGTGATAATCGCCGCCGCGCGCGTAGCGGGAGATGCGCGCCGCCCCGGGCGGGGCCGCCGGCGGGGAGCCGGAATAGGGAAGGCTGGCCAGGACGAGGCCGCGGACCCACGGGGCGAGCACCGTCGGGTCGCAACGCTCCCGCCGGCGTCGATCGAGCCAACTCATCTCCCCCGCATAGCCCCGCCGGAGCCATTCCGCGAGCCTGGCTGACTCGGGCCGCTCCCGGGCGGCGGCAAAGCCGATCCGCGAGAATCCGAGACGGAGTCCTTCGGTCCGAATGCGTTCCTGTCGGTGCATGGGGCACTCCGCCGTCATGATATCACCCGATCCTCGCGAGGCTGCGGGAATCAGCCGCGGCGCGAGCGCCTCGGGCGGGCCGAAACGGCGGGGAGAGCCACCGGATCGAGGGTCATCCAGCGGCGCTCGGTCCGGCGCTCCACCACCAGAAGGAACTCGGCGGGCCAGGAGGGCAGGGCGTGCCGGGAGGGAAAGAGCTTCCGCGAAAAGCTCACGGCCTTCTCGAGGTGGCCGTCCTCCAGGCGCTGTCCAAGCGTGAGATGAGGAACGTAGGGAAAGGTTTCCGCACCCGCGAGCCGAGTGCGCGCCAGCCGGCGGTGGAGACGTCTCAGCTCGCCGGCGCCGCGGCGAAATCCCACGAACACGACGGGCATCACCGGGCGGAAAGTCCTGACGGCTCCCAGGCGGATCCGGAAGGGGTTCGTCTTCGCCGCCACGCTGCGGACCGCTTCGACGACCGCCTCCCGCGAAAGAGCCAGCCGGCGGGGCGGCAGAACGGTGACGTGGGGACCGATGAAGCGGAAGTTGGGATCGTAGAGGCGCCGCGCCCGATTCGCGCGGCGCGCGAGAGCTTCGGGCACGGGCAGCACCACCCCGTAGATCTTTTCCCGGGAATCCATTCCTTCCTTCCGAGGCGAAGCAGCGAGAGAGTATAAGGAAAGACGCCAGCCGGATCGAGCGGCAGGCGCTCAGAGCGCTTCAAGATCCTGCGGCGTGTCGAAATCTTCCACGACGCCGGGGTCGTCGGTCTCCATCTCCAGCCGTTCGGAGATTTCGTGCACCACGGCCCGGGCCCCCCGATCCATCGGGGCCGCGCGGAGCGCCGGGAACAAGGCGGCCGCGAAGAGGGGGGGATGCCCGCGCTGTCCACGGAACGTCGGAACGACCAGACGATGCTCCCCGAGCGACTCGACCATCCGGGTGAGGGTGCCGGCTCCGATTCGCGGCACGTCGACCGGGGCGATGAAGAGAGCGTCCACTTCATCCGGTCGAAGCGCGTCGAGGCCGCAGTGGATGGAAGAAAGCTGGCCCCGCCGCGGATCCGGATTGATCGCCACTCGCGCCAGGCTGAGCTTGATCGCGCTGCGGATCTCCGGCGCCGTGGAGCCCAGGACGGCGACCATCGGCGCCACTCCCGCGAGGCCGAAGCGCTCGACCAGGACTTCCAGGAAAGTGCTTCCCTCGAGGGGCAGGAGGGCCTTGACGCGGCCCATCCTCCGGCCCTCTCCTGCGGCGAGGATCAAGGCCCCGACCCGGAAGCGTCCGATCATCCGGCCGGAACCAGGCCGGCGGCACGGCGGGCGATGGGACCGAGCGTCCGGGGATCGTCTCCCTTCAGTTCCTTCAAGGCCCCCATGACGAGATGCCTGGCGGCCTTCTTGCGCCACCCGAGCGTGAAATCGGTGTTGTCCAGGGGCTTCGCCAGACGCGCTGCCTCTTCGGCCGCTTCCTCGATGGTTTTTTCGTCCAGCATCCGCCCAACCAGGCGGCGGGAAGCCGAGCTCTCGATCGGGGTGGAGGCCACGGAGCCAAGGACGATGCGGGCGGCTTGCACGAAGCCGTCCGCATCGAGATGGACCCAGGCGGCGACCGACAGCACCGGAAAATCGAAGGAATCCCTCCGCCGGAGCTTCCAGTACGTGCTCCGGGCGCCCGCCGCCGCGACCGGCAGCAGAACCTCCGAGAGGATCTCGCCGGGCTGCCGGGAAAGGTAGGCGATGCCGTCGTCCCGGTAGAGCTGCCCGAGCGGCAGGGTCCTCTCGCCGCCGGTCGATTCGAGTTTGACTTCCGCGCCCAAGGCGAGCAGCGCCGGAGCGACGTCGGTGGAAGAGACCGCCCAGCAGCGGGAGCTGCCCGGAGCGACCCAGCAGATCGAGCCGTCCTTCTTCATGCAGAAGTCGATCGCCTTTCTCCATTCGTAGCTCTGATCGTAGTAGTTGCAGCGGGTGTCCAGGCAGAGATTTCCCCCCAGCGTGGCCATGTTGCGGATGTGCGGAGTGGCCACCTGGGAAGCGGCCCGAGACAGCGCCGCATAATCGCGGCACAGTCGGGCGTCGGAGGCCAGCTCGGCGAGCGTTCTCGTCGCCCCGAGGCGCCACTCCGACTTTCCCGCGGCCAGGGCGCGCAGCGATTCGATCCGCCGGAGCGAGACGAGCGTCTTGGGCGTCTGCTGCCGGCGCTTCATGTTCGGAACGAGGTCCGTCCCTCCGGCCAGCACGGAGGCCTCGGGGCCATGATCCCGGAGCATCGCGCAGGCATCGCGCAGGGTGCGCGGCGAAAAGTACCGGAAGCGCGGACAGCGCATCATCGCAGCACCTCGGGAAACGGTCCCTTCGGCGCGGCGCTCGAGGCGTTGTCCGTGGCGCGGGCCTCGGGGGTGGCGGGGTGCGGTGTGTTGGAGAACCGCGAGACTTCCGGAGCGATGACCGATTCGGAGCGCCGGCGCGGCTTCTCGTTGGAAGCGGTGCCGTCTCCCCCTTCCCAAGGCGGCGCCACGCGGACCGGCTCGGGCCATTCGATCGCCGGAAAAACCTTCGGACCGTAGCGTCGTCCGCCGGCCGCGTCCCCCAAGGCGCGGAGCACCTTGTCGGGGGTGATTGGGATCTCGTCGACCCGGACGCCCACCGCGTCGTACACGGCATTCGCGACCGCCGGCATCACGGGAAGGAGTGGCCCCTGTCCCGCTTCCTTCGCGCCGAAGGGGCCGGCCCCGTCGGGATCCTCCACGAGATAGGTGACGACTTCCGGCATCTCCAGCGTGGTGGGACTCTTGTATTCCAGCATGGAGGGGAATTTGTGCACCAAGGCGCCGCTGAGATGGCGCGGCAGGCGCCGGTAGATCATCTCTTCCATGAGCGCCTCGCCCAGGGCCATGTACACCGAGCCCTCGACCTGGCCCCGGGCCAGGACCGGATTCAGGGCACGGCCGATGTCATGCGCTATCCAGACCTTCTCGACCTCGACCCAGCCGGTTTCGGGCTGCACGACGACTTGCACGACGGCGGCGGAGTAGGAATAGGCGGGAGAGGGGCCGACGCCTCCCCCTTTGAACTTCGCCGCCGATTCCGGCGGCCGGTAGGAGCCGACCGTGCCGAGAGTACCGTGCTTCGCCTCGCCCCATTGGACGCCCTCCGCGAAGCTGACGCCACGCTCCGGATCTTCGGCGTCGAGGATTCTCCCGCCGGCGAAAACGAGCCGGGAGGCCGGCACTCCGAGCTTCTCCGCGACGGCCGAGGTGATCAGATCCCGGGCGCGCTCCGCCGCCTGCACCGCCGCGTTGCCCATCATGAGCGTGACGCGGCTCGAATACGAGCCGAGATCCACCGGGCCGAGATCGGTGTCGCCCGTCACCAGGCGGATATCGATCGGGTCGATGCCCAGGACCTCGGCGACCAGAAGGGCCAGGACGTCGTCCGATCCCTGGCCGATCTCGGTCGCGCCGCAGAAGGCGGTGACCCGGCCGGAGCGGTCCAGCTGGAGCTGGACGCCGGAGTGGGGCAGCGAGTTCCAGTAGATCGGCAGCCCGGCGCCGCACAGGTAAGAGGAACACGCGAGCCCCACGCCCCGGCCGAAGGGAAGACGCCGATGTTTCGACTTCCATCCCGAGCCTTCCACCACCCGATCGAGGCACTCTCCCAGCGAGATGGTGCCGACCCGCAAGTAGTTCGCGGTCAGGGAGCCGGGACGGACCAGGATCGATTTCCGCAACTCGGCCGGATCCCGGCCGAGGCGCTCCGCGATCTTGTCCATCTGGACTTCCTGGGCGAAGCGCGGCTGCGGCGTGCCGTGTCCCCGCTTGGGGCCGCAGGGCGGCTTGTTGGTGAAGACCCGGCATCCCCGGAAGCGGTATCGGGGAACTTGATAGGTGACGGTCTGGAGCGCGCCCGTGTAGAACGTGGAAGCCACGCCGTACGACCCGTAGGCGCCGCCGTCCAGCAGCGTCTGCAGGTCCATGCCCGCGATGCTTCCGTCTTGGCGCACGCCGGTTCGCAGCTTCATCAGGACCGGATGCCGGCCCCGGTGGGCGTAGAACACCTCCTCCCGGGTGAGACAGAACTTGACGGGCCGGCCGAGATCGAGTGCGGCCTTCGCCGCGATGATCTCGTGATGGAACGGGTCGCTCTTGCCGCCGAATCCCCCCCCGTTGGGCGTCGCGACGACCCGAATCCGGGAGGCCGGGACGCCGAGAACCCGGGCCAGCGCCCGGTGGACGTAATGCGGAGTCTGGGTGGACGAGTAGAGCGCCAGCCTGCCGTCGGCGTCGAGCAGGGCCACGCAGGCGTGCTGCTCGATCGCCAGATGGGTGTTTCCCTCGTAGAAGAAGAGATCCTCGAAAAGGTAATCGGCCGAGGCCAAGGCCGCTTCGACGTCCCCGAACTCCAGCGCCACTTTCTTGTGGACGTTCCCCTCGGCGTAGGCCTGAATCTTCGGCTCCGGGATCGACAGCGACTCCTCCGGCGTGGCGATCGTGGCCAGGGGCTCGTACTCGACCCGGATCTGATCGATCCCTTCGGAGGCGGTGATCTCGTCGGTGGCGACCACGGCGACGACCGGATCGCCCACGAAGCGGACGCGATCGAGGCAAAGGGCGTGCTCGTCCTGGCTGACGGGAAGGATGCCGTAGGAAACCGGGAGGTCGGCGCCCGTCAGGATCAGCTTCACGCCCGGCAGCGCCGCAGCGCCCCGCGCGTCGATCCGCACGATCCGGGCATGGGGGAGCGGGGAGCGCAGGATCTTGCCGAAGAGCATGCGGGGAAAGGCGAGATCGTCGGCGAAGCGCGTTTGACCGGTGACCTTGGCCCGGGCGTCCACGCGGCGCCGGTGCCGTCCCACTACGCGCGTCGCGCTCAACGGGGCTCCTCCCCGGCGGGCGCAGGGCCGGCCGCCGCGGAGCGCTCCCGGCGGAGCCGGCGGGCGGCCTGCTCCACCGCCTCGAAGATCTGAAGGTAGCCGGTGCACCGGCAGAGCACTCCCGAAAGAGCCTCCCGGATCTCTTCGCGCGTGGGATCGGGGCGCGCCTCCAGCAGCGCCTTCGCCGTGAGCAGCATGGCGGGCGTGCAATAACCGCATTGGGCGGCGCCGAGATCCGCGAACGCCTCCTGCAGGGGATCGAGCGCGGCGCCGCGTGCCAGGCCTTCCACCGTCTCGACCGAGGCGCCGTCGCATTCCGCCGCCAGGATCAGGCAGGAGAGAATGGGCCTGCCGTCGACCAGGACCCCGCAGGCGCCGCACTCCCCGAGCTCGCAGCCGTGCTTCGTCCCCGGGAGGCCCAAGTCCTCCCGCAGAACCTCCAGCAGCGTCTTGTAGGTTTCAAAGCGCGCGTCGAACGGCTCGCCGTTGACCTTCAGGCGGATCACGCTCCAGGCGTCCCGGGAGCGCTCCGGTCCGGAATCGCTCATCGGATCTCCTGCCGGCGCCGCGGAAGAAGACCGCGCACCAGGTATCCCGCGAAGCAGTCGGCGACCTCCGCCGGTGTGCGCTCGCGCCGCGAGTCGTACCAGCGCGCCGACCAGTTCACCGCTCCCAGGATCGCCCGGGCGGCGAGCGCGGGGTCCGCCGTCTCGAGCGTGTTCTCCCGGACTCCCTCCTCGATGATCCGCCGCAGCGCCCGCTCGTAACGGTCCCGTTTCAGGATGATCCGCGCGCGCTTCCTCGGCGGGACGGCGTCGATCTCGAGGTGGGCGACGGCGCCGGCCAAATCGTCGAGCATGCAGAGGACCTGCGAGCGGATGACGCGCTCAAGCCGGTCGGGCGCCCGGGTCCCCTGGCGCCGGGCGCGGGCGACCTCCGCCAGCATCCGATCCAGCGAATGGTCCTGGCAGAAGGCGAGGAGATCGTCCTTGCCGTGGAAATAGTAATAGAGGTTCGCCGGACTCAGCCCCGCCTCGCGGGCGATCTCCCGCATCCCGGTCCGGGCGAAGCCGTGGCTCCGGAAGGCCCGTCCCGCGGCGCGGAGAATCGCGAGCCGGCGCTCCATGAGGCGCCGGGGCGGACGGCCCGCCATCCGACGCGACGGGAGCCGTCCGGAGGACGGCGCGGAAACCAGTTTTGAACGAGTGTTCGAAATTGGAACCATGGTTCCATTTTGGCGTCCGCTCCGGAATCTGTCAAGCGTTCCGCCGGACAGGGTTGCCGAGGCCCCGGCGCCCTCCTTATAATCACGGGCCCATGGAACGGACATTCTGCTTCTATCACGCGGGCCTCGACCCGGAGACGACTCTTCTCGTGGACGGACTAGCGCCCCGCTGCCCGACGCTGAGCCACTGGCCCGGAAACCGGACCCCGGCGAAATATCGGGCCGACACCAGCACCGAGATGGCGCTGCTCCTGGCCGGAGATCCCCAGCGCGAGGAATTCCTGACGCCGGTGCGGACGGTCTCGAACAACCACCTCGACACCGACGGCCTGCTCTCCGCCTGGGCCGTCCTGCATCCCGCGGAGGCGATGCGCCACAAGCGGTTTCTCGTCGACGCGGCGCGCGCGGGGGACTTCGGGACCTTCACCTCCTCCGACGCGGTGAAGTTCGATCTTCTGGTGACCGCGTGGGGGGATCCGGAGCGCTCCCCCCTGGGCCGGCAGTTGAAGGAGGTGGACGAGGAGGAGCGCCAGAAGATCGCCTACGAGGATCTCCTCCCCCGGCTGCCCGATCTCTTCTACAAGGTCGATACGCACCGCCGGCTTTGGGAGGACGAATTCGAGGCCATCGTGCATTCCTTTCAGCGCGTGCGGGACGGGGCTGCGGTGATCCGCGAGTATCCCGCCTCACGCCTCTCGGTCCTGGAGACGGAGGAGGACCTGGCGCCGATGGCGCGGTTCGACTCGTGCCGCTTTCATCGGGTCCTGACCGCGCACCGGGACGGGAGAGGCTACTGCTACCAGCTCGAGCATCACATCTTCTCCTGGTTCGATACGGTCACGCCCCCCAAGGGGGATCGATTGGACCTTACGTTTCTTGCCCTGCAGCTCGGAGAGATCGAGCCGGTCCGGGACGGCGTCTGGACGTACACGGGGAACCACGACCTTTCGGCCCGCCTGTTTCTCGCCGACGCCGAGGGGGACGCGATGGCCAGCGGGCTTCCTCTGGCGCGCGTCGAGGGGCTGCTCGTCGAATCGCTTCGAGGACGATAGGCTTCGATGCTGGACCGGATTCCGTTCGGACCGATCCTGGTGATTCTGTCGCTAGTCTCCATGCTTCTGTTTCCGGTGCTCGTGGGGATGGGAGCGGCGGTGTCGCTGAAGGCTCTCGACGTCCCCGCGCACGTCAACTGGGCGATTCCGGTGACGCTGCTGGCCATCTTCAGCCATGCCATCATCATGTTCTACTTCATCGGAACAGGATCCCGGATCAAGGAGGTGGTCCGGGAGTTCAAGCTGGAGGAGGGTCTCTACCGGCGGACCCTGGCTTTCAAGGCGCGGGTCTTCCCTCTTTCCACCCTCACCATGGCGCTGATCATGACGGCTTACGTACTCGGCGGGGGAGCGCACACGCACTTCCCCTGGACGCCGCCCCTGCTTCACGGCCTGACAGCACTCGCCGCCGCGGTCCTGAACACCGTCCTCTCCCTTCGCGAAGTGGTCTGCATCAGCGAAAACCTGACGCTCGTGGATGACGTGGACAGGGCGGTCCTGGCGGCGACCCGCTGACCGATTCCCCCCGGAAGGACTTGCCGCAGCGCCGCGCTCGTCGTACTTTTCCTACATGAAGCCCCGCTCCTGGATCGTCTCCGCGGCAGTCCTGGCGTCCCTGCTGGCCCCGGGGGCGGCTTTGCCCGAAAACGGGCCACGCCGCGTCGTCGGCGATGAGGTCCTTCGGGACCTGGCTTCGACGGGAGAAGCCCGGGTCCTGATTTCCCTCCGCCCGGAGGCGGGGCGGCCCGCGGCTCCCGCGGCGGCGGAGCCTCGGCGCCGCGTCGAGGAGCTGATGGCGTCGCTTCCGCCAGGATCCTTTCGGGAGGCCCGGACTCTCGGTTTGGTGCCGGTGGCCGCCGCGCGGATCACCGAGCAGGCCCTGAGCCGACTGCGGGAGGATCCTCGCGTGTCCCGCATCGACGCGGACGGAAGAATCTTCGGCGCGCAGAGCGCCCCGCTTGCCCAGGTGGGGGCCGATCGCGTGCAGGCCCTCGGATTCGCCGGCCAGGGGATCGTCGTGGCGGTGCTCGATTCCGGAACGGATCCGCTGGGGAACGTGGATCTGAGAGCGAGCCTGGACGCCGAAGAGTGCTTTTGCTCCAACGGAGGGGGATGCTGCCCCGATGGCTCTTCGAGGCAATCGGGCGCCGGATCGGCGGCGAGCGTCACCTCGCACGGTCCCGGAGTGCTCGGGATCATCACCTCCGACGGCGTCGCGGCGCCTCTCGGGGTGGCACCGGCCACCCACGTCGTCGCCGTCCGGGTCCTGGATGACGGTCTGGTCGGCACGTTTGCAGACGTCCTCGAAGCCCTCGACTGGGTCCTGGAGAACCGCCCCGACGTCCGTCTCGTCAACCTCAGTCTCGCCGCCGGCCCGTTCGACGCCGACTGCGATCACGTTGGCGCTTTCAATGAAGGCGTGGCCGGCCTCTCGCAGATCCTCCGGGCGCGGGGCGGGCTCATGATCGCCGCCTCGGGAAATCATTTCAGCGCGACCCGGATGGGCTCGCCCGCCTGCGTCTCGTCGGTGGTCAGCGTGGGCGCCGTGAGCGCGTCGGACCTCGTCATGAGCTTCAGCGATGCCTCGGCATCGCTGGACCTCCTGGCTCCCGGGGATCGGATCGCGACAACCGGCTCCTTTGGTGGAATCGCTACCCTGACGGGGACCTCGGCGGCGGCCCCTTTTGTCACCGGAGCCGCCGCGCTGTTGCTCTCGGCGACGCCCGACCTTTCGGCGTCGGAGCTCGAGTCACGCCTCGAAAGCCGCGGAGCTCCCGTCTTCGATCCGCGCAATGGACGGATCTACCCTCGGCTCGACGCTTACCGAGCTCTCCAGGTCGCCGCGGAGGTTTCCGTCCACCCCTCGATCCTCTCGGCGAGGAGCCGGGGTAGGGGAATTGCGCTGGTCGCCGAGCCCCACCCGCCTTTTCTCGCCTCCGATCTCGATCCTGACTCCTTCACGGTGTCGATAGACGGGGGGCCGCGCCTGCCGGTGAGCGCCAGCGCGGAGCTGGGCGATGCCGATGCGGATGGAGTCCCCGACCTGACGCTGCACGCCGACCGCCGCCTGCTGCTCTCGCAGATCCCGGCCGGGGGAGCGGCCGCGCTCGTACTGGAAGGGGAGTTCTCCGGCGGGCCCGGGTGCCGGGGCAGGACGACGATCCGCATTCGGCCGGCCGGCCGGGGCTCAACCGCCTTCGAACCGAAGCCCTGAGGATTCGGGGAGCGCGGCCGCCGGCAGCCCCCGGGTCAGACGGACCACTGCCCGGGCGGCCCGCGGATGCGCGCCGAGCAGACCGACGAAGCGGCGGAAGAAGGGGGGCCGCGCGACCAGCCATCGCAAAGGGGCGCAAAACGCCAGGCGCGAGCCGGCCAGCCGCCTGATCCGCCTCTCGTAACGTCGCCTCGCCACCGCCGCCCTTTCCGGCGCGAGCATCGCCTGCGCCGCCCGAGCCGCCGCCTCGCCGCCGAGAAGCGCCAAGGCGAGCCCCTGGCCCGAAAAGGGATCGACCATGCAGGCGGCGTCTCCCGCCAGCAGAATCCCGGGGGCCGAGGCCCTTCTCATGCCGATCCGGACGGGGAAGGCGGCACACCGCTCCAGAATCGGGCGCCGGCGGCTCAGGAGCTCGCCGATGATCGGATGAGGCGCGCAGCGGCTCAGGAGCAGGCTCACCGGATCGGCGCCGCGCAGGGCGGCGGGATCGAGCAACGCGCCGAGGCACCATCGATCTCCCTCGACGGGCGCCAGGCCCGCGTAACCGGCCTCCAGCAGCAGGAGATCGACGCGATCGGGGGCCGCCTCGCCACGGCCGAAATGAACCTGGATCCCGAGCCGTGGAGCAGACCGCAGCGATTTCATTCGCGCGGCGGCAGCCACCGTCGAATTCCTTCCGTCGGCCCCCACGATGAGCGAAGCGCGCACGGTGCGGGAAAACCCCGGTCCCTCGACGACCGCCGTCCGACCGCCGGAGGCGAGCTCCGAGAGGCCCCTGAGACGGACCCCCCGGACGAGCCGCGCGCCGGCCGATTCGGCGGCCGACGCCAGAACGGCATCCAGCCGGCGGCGGCTCAAGGAGAAGCCGGTCGCGCCTCCCGGAGCCGGAAGGGTCGCCTCGAAAGAGCGCTCTCCGGGGACCGCGACGCGGGCTCGCCGGATCGGCAGCGCCCCGGCCTCCCGCAGCCGCCCTGCGAGGCCGAGCCTCTCCAGTACGGGAACTCCTTCGGCGCTCAGGAACTCGCCGCAGACTTTTCCCTCGTCTTCCGCCCGGGGCTCGACCAGCAACACGTTCCGTCCCCCGCGAGCAAGCATCGCCGCGACGACCGAGCCGGCCGGCCCGCCGCCCGCCACCAGCACCTCCGTCGAAGCCGGAATCCGGGAGGGGTCCGGCTTCAAGGCGCACCCCGGTCCAGCAACAGGATCCTCAGAGGGAAGACCTTCTGCACGCGGCCTCGGGTCCAGCCGGCTTCGCGGATCAGCTCCAGCGCCTCCGCCGGGGTCAGAGCCCGGAGGACCGAAAGGGGAGCGTCGTGGAAGGACATCTTGCCGCGCAGGAAGGTCCTCGAGAAGACGCGCGTGCACCAATACTCCCAGCGTCCGCGGCGGAGATCGCTGACGATCACCTCGACGCGGGCGAGAGGCGAGAGGGAAGCCAGGAAGCGGGCCGCGTCGGGCGGGGTGATGTGATGCAGGAGGAGGGTGCAAAACACGAAATCAAAGCTGCCGGGAAGGAACGGGAGCGCCAGCGCGTCTCCCCGGACGAGAGCGGTGGAATCCTCTTCGATCTGGTCCCGGGCGTAATTCAAGACGTCGGGGCTGCGGTCGAGCGCCACGATGCGGGCCGGAATGCCGAGGTGCCGGCACAGGGAAGCGAGCGCCCGCGGCAAGTCGGCGCCTCCCGTGCCGACGTCGAGCGCCCGGAGGATGCGCCCGCGTGGCCAGTCCCGCAGCCGGCGGCGCAAGCGCGAGAGCACCGGCCGCAGCCCGCCCCACCGCCGGTTGACGCTCTGCAGGTCGCGCAGGCTCTCCCGGAGATCCTCGGGGGGAGGATGCGGCAGGTCCAGGAGCTCGCGGCGGCTGGATCGCTTGGGCGGCCCGAGCATGGCGCGCCTCACTCCCGGTGCGGACAAAGGACCAGCGCGGCGTTCTTCGATCCGAAGCCGATGCAGTTGCACAGGGCCAGATCGACGCGCAGCGCGCGGGCCCGGTGGGGAATGTAGTCGAGGTCGCATTCCGGGTCCGGAGCGTCCAGGTTGAGGGTGGGATGAAAGACTCCGTCCCGCATCCCCAGGAGGGTCGCGGCCACGGCCGCCGCGCCGCACGCGCCCTGGGGATGGCCGATGATCGATTTCAAGGCGCTCATCGGAATGCGGTCCGCGGCGTCTCCGAAGCACTTCCGGATGGCGCGCGTCTCCACGACGTCGTTGAGCCGCGTCGAGGTTCCGTGCAGCGACACGTATTGCACTTCGGCCGGCAACCTTCCCGCGTGCTCCAGGGCGAGGGTCATGGCGCGCGCCGGCTCGACGCCATCGTCCTCCAGTCGGACGCGATGGTAGGCGTCGCACGTCGCTCCGTAGCCCAGGATCTCGCCGTAGATCTTCGCCCCGCGGCGCCTCGCCCCTTCCCGCTCCTCCATCACGAGCATCCAGGCGCCCTCTCCCAGAACGAAGCCGTCCCGATCCCGGTCGAAGGGACGGGAGGCCCGGGCAGGGTGCCGGTTCTGCGCGGAAAGCACCTTCATCATGCAGAAGCCGGTCATGATGCCGCGGGAGATGGTCGAGTCGACCCCGCCGCTCAGGAGGCGATCGATGCCTCCCCAGCGAATCGTCTCGAGAGCGTACCCCAAGGCGTCGCTGGAGCTGGTGCAGCCGTCGGACACGACGTGGCTCCGTCCGCGAATCCCGAAGGCGATCGAGATCTCGCTTCCGACGGTGCCCGTCGTGGAGCTCGGGATGGAGTAGACGCTCGCCTTGCGGATCTCGTCTTTGAAGTAATGCTCGTACTGCCGTTCCGCGAATTCGAGCGCCCCGCCGCCGCAGCCGATGAGGACCCCCAGCGAGCGGGGCTCGGCGATCTTTCCCCGCTCGTCGAGCAGCTTGGCGTCATCGAGCGCCTCGCGCGCGGCGGCGAGGGCCAGCGGGACAATCCGCGGAGTGTGCCGGCGCTCCTTGGGCGGGACGAAATCCTCTTCGGCGAATCCCGTCACCTCGCCGGCGATCTGGGAATCGAGCCCCGCGGGATCGAAGGAAGCGATTCGCCGGATTCCGCTCTCACCGGAGAGGGTCGATCTCCAGAAAGACTCACGGCCGATCCCGTTCGGAGAGATCGCGCCGATGCCGGTCACGACGACCCGGCGTGGAAGCCTTGCGGCGGAGTAAAGTCGCGCGTCTTCCGTCAGCACCTCGACCCCCACGCGAGCGCCCCGGCGACGGAGCCATTATAGGGGACACCCGGGCGCCGGACACCTCCCCGCCCAACCTTTACATCGTCGCGCCGGAAGTGGATAATGTGGCCGCCGCCAGGGGGATCCATGGCCATTCTCGCCCGGGACATCATGACGCGGAGCATCGACACGGCGACCGCCTCGATGCCCATCGACGATCTTTGCGAGATCTTCCAGACCAAGAACATCAAAGGCGTCCCGGTAGTGGACTCCGGAGGGCGCCTAAAGGGAATCGTGACGGAAAGCGACGTCGTCTTCGGGGGTCTGGGCCGCGGCGGAAGCGGCGCATCCTCCCCGGCGGAAGGGCGGCTTCCCGGACCGGGACCGACCACGGTCGGAGAGATCATGACGGAGCCGGCGATCAGCGCCGAGGAAGAGACACCCGTGGAGAAGATCGCCGAGATCATGTGGAGAATGCGCATCCATCGGATTCCGATCTGCCGGAAAGGCCGGCTCACCGGCATCATCAGCACCCTCGACATCTGCCAGGCCGTGGCGGAGGGCCGCCTCTCCCCGTCCGCCGCCGCCCCCAAGGCCCGAAAGCGCACCCGCCGCTGATGCACCGCCCAGCGCCGCGTCCAGCGGGATCGGCGGCCGGCTCATGCGGCGAAAACGGTCTCGCCGTCGGCGCGGTTCTCGGTCATTTTCAATTTACATTGAGGATCGCTTCTGGTATAACCACGCACCGACGCGGGAAGAATCTCCGCCGATTCCCGACGCATGGGAGACTCCATGAAAACGCTGAGCATCCGGCAAGCCTCCGAGACGATCGGTCGCGCGCCCGCCACCGTCCGGCGATATATCAAGTCGGGACGTCTGCCTGCGCAGAAAGAGCAGGGGAAATTCGGCGTCGAATTCCGGATTCGCGAGGAGGATCTGGAGGGCCTGGGGCTGGCGCGCGGCGAAGCTCTCGTGCGCAGCGAACCGGCCGGGTCGATCGCTTTGGCCCCCCGGGAGCCGGCCGGCTTGGATGCGGGGCGCTGGGTGCCCCGCGAGCTCTACAGCGAGCTCGTCATGAAGCACGAGAGACTGCTGGTCCAGTACGGCATGATCCGGGCCGGAAGCCACAAGACGCTCGAATACCGCGCCGCGGCGGAGATGAAGGACGCCCTGCTCGCGGAGCGCGAAAAGGAAATCCGCGAAAGCCGCGAGCGCGCCGACAAGGAGATCGACTTCCTGCAGCACCACCTGCGGCAGGCCGAGGTCGAAATCGAGGATCGCAACATCGAGATCTCCCTCCTCCAGGAGAAAGTCCGCCGCCTGGAGACGGCGGCCGCGGGGGCCGCCGCGGTCCGCAGCTTCGAGGAGGAGGTCCGCGCCATCCGGGAGCAGGAGTCGCGCGCGGCGGAGGCCTCTCCCCGCGGGCCCGAGCACGCCGACTCGCGGAAGATCAACGTCCTCCAGGATTGGCTCAGGGCTTGTGAATCGGAGAGTCCGGGGGAAGAGCGGTAGGCGGGGCCGCCAGGCCGGTCCCGCGGGCGGGCCTCAGCTCTTGGGGCGCAAGACGCGGGCAGGAGTGAGCCGGGCGCGACGGGTGTGGACCCGCGGGCGGGCGCGGGCGGGTTTTGCGCCGCGCTTCGCGGACCAGGCCGCCAGCAGGGAAGCGAGTCCGGCGGGGCGGGACCGTTCTCCCCGGCCGCCGCGCGACCCGAGAGAGCGGGCGATCGAGCGCAGCGTGCGCGACGCTTGGCCGCGCGTCAGGCCGCAGTCGCGGCCGATGCGATGGATGATCTCCTTCTTGGTCACCGTCCCGGCTCCCGCCCAGCGACGTTCCTTTGGACGCCGATCCGCTCGAACGCCGCGGCTCAGGACATCCTTCGGCGCAATATAGTTGCGCCGACCGCCCGGTCAAGATTCCCTTGCACCGATTACGGAATCGACACCAACCCTCAACCGAAAGGCGAAGCCGTGAACAAGAGACTCTTCCTCTCAGCGATGGCGATGGTGTGGATGGCCGGAATTCCCGGCCGGGTCGAGGCGCAAGAGATCACCGGGAATCACCGTCTCATGGAGAGTTTCATCCAGGACGGTGCCATCCTCCGGCAGGGATGGCTCGAAGCGGCGGCGGCCTATTCCCATTGGGGAGACGGCCATGATACCGAGCTCGGCGCCCGGGTCGCCTTTTCCTTCAAGGAGAGAGTGGAGGTGGGCGGTCAGTTCTTCTACCTCGACCGGACCCGCCCGGAGAACAGCGTGCTGTTCGGGGAGCGGCTTGCGTCGGACCTCAATGAAAACGGTCCCGGGGACCTGGACCTGTACGGCAAGTTCCGGTTCAGGACCGAGCCGCGCGATTGGAGCGCCGGGCTCCTCGTCAAGCTGCCCGGAGGGGATGATCGGGAGCGGCTCGGATCGGGCCGGACGGACTACGAGGCTTTTCTCGCCACGCGTCAGACCTTCAAGAAGTTCGCCTGGATCGGCAACGCCTCGCTGCGGCTGAACGGGGATTCCCGGACGCCGGGAGGGGGGAACGGCAAGCTTTCGGCCGCCCTCGGGGGGGGAGCCATCCTGAAGCTGTCGTACGCCTGGGCCCTCCTCGCCGAGATGCGCTACGAAACGAGGCGCTACGACGGCGGAGATGTCGACTTCCGGATCGTCCCGGCGATCGATTTCCGCCCCAACGAAAACCTGGCGCTCCGGCTGGGAGTGGGTTTCGGTCTCGCCGACGGCGCCCCCGACGAGGAAGGGACGTTCTCGATCGTCTTCCACTATTGAGGCGCCGCCGCGGCGCGGCCGACATTCGCCGCCGCCGGCCGCCGACGCTATGATCCTGCCGTCCGGCGCGATCCGCCCGCGAACCCCATCTCAGGAGATTGCGATGAAACCCCTGCCGGCCCTCGTCCTGCTCTCTTGCCTCGCCTCCATGGAAGCCTGGGGCAGGCCGTCCTCACCCGCCGAGGAGGAGGTCTTGGATGCACCGGGCGGCAAGCCGATCGCTATCCTGCTGCCGGGGGCCGAAACGATCCGAGGGGAGTCGAAGGAAGGCTACGTCCGCATCCGGCTGGAAGGCTGGGTGCGCGCGGCATCCGCCAAGGTCCCGGAGTCCGCGGTCAGCCCTCCGGCCAGCATCGACCTTCCGGCTCCCGCCGCGGCTTTGTCGGGAACGGTGGCGGTGCGCCTGGAATCGGGCGAGATTCGCTACGGCGCGGGAGCGCACGTGGCCGTGCTGGGCCCCGCGACGGAATTGGATCGGGCCTGGGCCGAGCTGAAGGAAGGCTACGAGAAGGATCAGGAGGAACTGACGAATCGGATCCTCGAGCTCGATCGCCAGGAGAAGCGGGCGCTGGCCAGCTCCGACAACTTCACTCAAGCCACCCAGAACCTCGATCGCATCCGGGCGGAGCGCCGCAGCGCGGGGAAGCAACGGGAGGCTTTGCGGGGACGATACGCGGGGCGCGCCGAAGAATTGTTCCGCCGTTTCCAAAGGGCGGAGGCGGCCGCAGATGCGGCGGGGCGCTATTCCATCGCGTTGCTGCCGGCGGGCGCCTACCGTATCCTGGGGACGATGACCACCGATCAGGGGGTCCGCCGGTGGTACGTTCCGGTGGAAGTGACGCCGAACGGGGGGGCGAGCCTCGACCTCCAGTCGGCGAACGCGGGGCCCGACCCATTCTTCGGCACGAAGTGAGGCCGTCGGAGCTGGCGCGCTGCCGGCAAAACATTATATTGACGCCGGACCCTCCCGGGAGGTCCCGGGCGACGCCTTTTCCGGCGGGAAAGGGAATCCATGAGGATCCGTCCTAAAGGCATTCTGGCCCTCGCCGCCGCGGCGGCTCTGCCAATCCTGTCCTTCGCGGCGACCCTAAGCGCGGAGACCCGGCCTTCCGAAACCACGGTGGAAGGCGTCTGGCGTCTGGAGAAGATCGTGCAGCCCACGGGATCGATCGAGACGCACGGCGGGTTCATCTTTCGCGAAGGCTATTACAGCACGACGGTGAACTTCAGCCAGAACGGCACGGAGACGAACATCTCGCAGTTCGGGACGTACGCTTTCGAGGGCGGGCGTCTTTCGCTTCTCCCGACGGTGCAGGTCTCGACCCGGGGCCAGACGGTCATCTACGACCCCGAGCCTCCTTTCAGCATGGAAATCTCGATTGTCGGGGATGAAATGAAAGGCGTGGCCCAGAAAGACGGGACCACGTTCGTTTTCAAGAGAATCCATTGAGATCCCTGCCGTTCGAGGAGTTCGAGGATCAGTTGCGCCGGCTGAGTCTGCGCACCCAAATCCCGTTCCAATCCCTGCCGGTCCTGCTGGGGGACATCGCGGGCGTGCTGATGCAGGAGGCGCGCACGACGCTTTTCGAAGAGCGGGACGAAGTGAGCGTGGATCCCCGTCTCGTCCGCGAGGAGCTCATCCGGATGGGCCATGCCGAAGAAGGGCTGGATCTCTACCAGGTCCGACTGCTCGTTGATTTCTTCATGGAAAGGATCGTCGATCCGGAGGCGTCGCGGAACTAGATTCGGATCCGGACGACCGTCGCCCCGCGCCCCCCCTCCCTTTCCTCAGCTTCCGAGAACCCCTCCACTTGAGGATGCGTCTTCAGGAAGCTGCGGAGCGCCGCCCGTAGCCTCCCGCTGCCCACCCCGTGGACAATCCGCGCGGGACTCAATCCGGCGAGCGCCAGCTCGTCCAGGTATTTGTCCAGAAGCTGCAGAGCCTCTTCGACCCGCTTGCCGACGAGATTGATCTCCGGCGAGGGCGCGGAAGGAGCGGGACGAGAGAGGCTCACGCCCCTGGGCAAGGGACGGTCGGGCGGCGAAGGGGCTTGCGGCGGCTCGAGATCCGCGACGGCGACCGACAGCCGTTTTCCGCCGGACCGGACGATCGCGCGGTCGCCTTCGAGGCGATCGAGGATTCCTTCAATGCGAAGGGAGGCGATCCGGACCGCGTCTCCGGCCTTCGGGGTCGCCGGCAGCGGCCTTTCCCGGGCCGGCGGGGGGAGGAGGTCGGGCGGCAGAGCGCGGCGGGCCTCCTCCAGCATCAGGCGTTCCTGGCGCTCGATTTCCCGCCTCAAACGCCGCTCCTCCTCCAGGTCGGAAAGGGCTTGGAGGTAGGCTTCCCACCGCTTGCGCAGCTGGGTGGAGACCTCCTCGAGGAGCTGGGCGAAGCGGGCTTCCCGATCGAGGGAGAGCCGGCGCGCCGCCTCCTGTCGGTCCTCTTCGCGCCGCGCCGCCGCCAGCGCCTCATCCCGAGCCTCGTGGATCCGCGTGTCGAGGTCCTTTTGGAGGGCCTGCAGGCGGGCGAGGTATTCCTCGAGCATCTCGCGATGCCGGGGAAGGAGCGAGCGCGCCTCCCGCACGATCTCCACGGGCACTCCGAGGCGCTCGGCGATGTCCAGCCCCCCGCTCCGGCCCGGCACCCCGGGGCGTAGCCGGAACAGGGGACTGAGCGACGATTCGTCGAACTCCATCGACGCGTTCGCGGTCCCCGGGGTCGCGGCCGCGAAGGCCTTGAGGGTCTGATGATGCGTCGTGGCCAGGACGACCGCGCCGTGTCTCCGGAAATAGTCGATGACCGCGGCTCCGAGGCAGGCTCCCTCCTCCGGATCGGTGCCGGTGCCCACTTCGTCGAGGAGGACGAGGGACGGGTCCTCGATCTGCCTCGCCATCTCGGAAATGTGCCCCATGCGGGCCGAGAAGGTGCTCAGGCTGTCCGGGATCGACTGATGATCTCCGATGTCGATCAGGATTCGCCGGAATACCGGAAGCCGGGCGGCCGAGGCGGGGACCTTCAGGCCGCTTTGCGACATCAAGGCGAGCAACCCGACCGTCTTGAGGGCGACGGTCTTTCCCCCCGTGTTCGGGCCGCTGATGACCAGCACGCGATGGGTGGCGGGCAGCGTGAGATCCAACGGAACGAGCCGGCGCCCCGAGCCTTCCAAGCTGCGCTCGAGGACGGGATGCCTCGCCTGCACGAGCGCCATACGCGAGGCATCGGCTCCCGGCGCCCCCTCCGTCAGGTCGGGATCGACGGCCTGCATCTCTTCGGCGAGGGCGGCTTTGGCCGCGAGGAGATCGGCTTCTCCGAGAAGCGCCGTGAGCAGCCGGAGATCGCCGGCGCGCGTTCTCAAGAGTCCGGTGAAGTCGAGCAAGATGCGTCGCTGCTCGACCTCCTCTTCTTCCTTCATGCGAACCAGGTCGTTGTTCAGCGGAACCGTGGAGAGGGGTTCCATGTAGACCGTGGCTCCGCTGGAGGACAGGGCGTGCACGATTCCCTCGACGAGGCTCTGACTGTCGATGCGCACGGGAAGAACCCGCCGGTTGTTGCGGAGAGCGACGAAGTCGTCCTGCAGGGCCCGCGCCATCTCGGGTTTCGAGGCGATCGAACGCAGCGCCTCCTCGAGGCGGGCCGAAATCGCCGTGATCCGCCGGCGCACTTGCGTCAATTCGGGGCTGCATCGATCCTCCAGATCTCCCGTGGCGGAGATTTTCCCGTCGAGATAGCGCAGGAGGTTACCGAGATCGGGGAAGCTCCGGCCGGACTCCCGGAGGCGCGGATGCTCTGAGCGTGCCAGGAGAGCGCGGACTTCCTGTCCCGTCCGCATGGCCTCGACGACGAGGAGAATCTCCGGGGCCGCGAGAAGCGATCCCTCGACCTCGAGACGCGCCAGCAGAGGACGGATGTCGGTGGGGAGGGATAGGGGGAGGAAGCCCGAGGTCTGCCGGAAGAGGACCATCTCGCGCGTCTCGTCCTGCAGAGACTGGACGTCGGCGCGTGAGGAGGAGGGCCTCAGGAGGGTAGCGGCCTCCCGTCCGTACACGCTCCGGCAGTGGAGAGCGAGCCGGTCCAGAATCGCCGGGAATTCCAAGGAGGACAGGGAGTTTTCGGTGGCGCCGGGGTTATCCACAAAATATTGTGTTTTTGCTTGACAAGACACCAAAGGTTGTATAAATTCCGGCCCGGATCGACCGGATCACCCCGTACCTCGCCGATCGGACGCGCGCCACGCGGGAGGGTGAGTGACACACCGCCGGTTCGGGCTCGGAATTATTCCCCGCCGCCATTATCTTGCCTGGTTGGACCGCTTCTCATTCCCGGAACTGCCCGTCCCCTCTAGAGTCCCCGAACCGCCGGCTGTCCAGTCGTGGCTCCCCTCTCCTGCGGGAAGCGGAAAGGCCACCTTCCGCCTCCCGGATCGACCCCGCTTCTGAAGCCTTTCACCGGGCAGTTCCGGGAAGTATCGTGCGCTGCGGCCTTGGCCGCCGGGATCGACCGCCGTATAATGATGAAGCCGTCCGCACTATAACACAGGGCTTCGAAGGGCAACGGGTTCCAGGAAGGGGGAGGGAGTGCGCGAATTCCAAGCAGTGCGCCCGGTGGCGCTTTTCGTCTTGCTGGCCCTTCTCGGGCCGATGCACGCCTTCACTCAGGAGAAGCCTCCGGTCAAGGCGGCCCCTCCCCCGCCGGCCGCCGAGGCGGGCACGGCGACGGGCGATATGGGGACGCTGGTGGTCCATCTCGCCGGGAACCGCAAGTTCTGCGTGGATCGCAACGAAGTCGGGGCGAAGCCGGGAACCGTCAAACCGCGTCAGGAGCGTAGCTCCCCGCTGGTGACGACGTTCGGATACAAGTACCAGATTTCGGCGAGCCGCCGCGGCACGAGCTCCATCATCAAGCTCATGGAATCGCCGACCACCCGCACCGCCTACATGCAGAAGCAGGCTCCCCGAAAATCCCTTCCCCAGCCGCGGCTCGCGACCCCCAAGGACCTCAAGGCGATCAATCGGCCTTTCGGGGGACAGGCCCAAATCGCGCGCTGGATCCCCGAATCCACCTGCACGACGCTGGCGGCCGACTACTCGTTCCCGCTGGCACCGGGACATTACGACATCTATCTGGGGTTCGACGTGCTCGTCAGCAGCGGGCAATGGCTGCCGCTGCAGAGCGACTACGTGACGGACGTGACGATCGACAAGGACCTGAGCACGCGCGTCGACGGCCGGGTGGATTACACGGACGGGGTCCGGACCGTCAAAATGGAATCGTCCCGCAAGCCCTCACCGCCCGCGAAGCGATGATCCCTTCACGGAGCGCCCGGGAGGAGCACCGACTCGTTTGAGTCGCCGACCGTCATCCCAGACCTCCGCGCCCCCGGATCCTCGCACCCTCCTTCGCTGCCTCCTGGTTTTCGCGCTCGCCGTGGTCGCGTACTCCAACACGCTGCGCAACGGATTCGTCTTCGACGATCGAATCCTCATCCAGCGGAATCCGCAGCTCCGCTCCGCGGAAGGGATGGGGCAGCTCTTCGTCTCGCCCTATTGGACGGGAGAAGGGCGAACGAACCGGCTCTATCGCCCGCTGACGGCTTTCTCCTTCGCACTGAACTACCGGCTGGGAGATTCCCCTTTCGGATTCCACCTGATCAACGCGCTGCTCCACGGGTGCGTCTCGGTCCTCGGGCTCCTGCTCGTGCTTCGGCTTTTCGGGCATCCCGGAATGGCGAGTCTCGCCGCGGCGCTGTTCGCGGTGCATCCGGTCCAGAGCGAGTCGGTGGCGGGGCTGGTCGGAAGGGCGGAAATCCTGTCGGCGCTTTTCGTGGTCGGCGCGCTGCTCCTGGATCGACGAGTCTCGCTTCACCGAAGCGTCACGCGCGCGGCCTCGATGCTCTTGTTCTTCCTGGCTCTTCTGTCCAAGGAAAACGCCCTAGCCTACCCGGCCCTCCTGATCGGCACGGATCTCTTGCTCGGCCGCCCCCAGGATCTTTCAGCCCGCTCGCGCCGGGGCGAATACCTGGCGGTGGCGGGAGTCGCCGCGATCTACCTGGCGCTCCGGTTGAAGGTCCTTGGGGCCCTGATGGAACCGTCGCGAATTCCCGGAGTGGACAATCTTCTGGCGCATTCGCCGGCGGGAACCCGCGTCATGACGGCGTTTTCCCTGTGCGCCCGCTATCTGGGTCTCTTCCTCTTCCCGCGACAGCTCTCCGCCGACTACTCGGCGCGCCAGATCGAGCCGGTCTCCGGTATGGGCGACCCGGCGGTCTGGCTCGGGATGCTCGTGGTGATGGGATTTGTCCTGGTCGTCGCCGGCCTCCGGCGCCGGCTGGCCCCCCTCTCGTGGGGACTCGGATTCGCGGGCGCCTCCTTCGTGCTGGTGTCGAACCTGCTCTTCCCCATCGGGACGATCTTTGCGGAGCGGCTCCTCTATCTTCCTCTCCTGGGTCTTTGCACCGCCGCCGCCTTCCTCGCCTCGATCGCTGCCGACAAGCGGCCGCGGACGACGGCCGCGGCCGCCGCCGCGCTGCTGGTTCTCCTCGGTTCGCGAACCTGGCTGAGGAACCGGGACTGGCGCGATGACTTTTCTCTCTTCAGCGCGGCGGCGCGGGTCAGTCCGCGCAGCGCGCGGGTCCGATACAATCTCGGGAACGCCTTCCGCCGCCGGGGAAACCTGGCGGAGGCCGAGGACAACTACCGAGCCAGCCTGGCGCAGTATCCGGGATTCGAGGCGGCGCAGAAGAATCTGGGCGTCGTCCTGATCGATCGGGGAAGGGGAGAGGAGGCCGTCGACCTTTTCCGGCAGGCGCTGGCGCGCTCCCCCGCCGATGGGTCGCTGCACAACAATCTGGGGAACGCCTATAGGAGTCTGGGGCGGAACGCCGAGGCGGAGGCGGAGTATCTCCGGGCTCTCGAGCTGAACCCCGATTTCGCCGATTCCCACAACAACCTCGGGACGATCTTCCACGAGCGGGGGGATTGGTCGCGGGCCGAATCGGAGTATCGCAACGCGACGCGTCTCGACCCGGCCCGGGACTCCTTCCGGATCAACCTCGGGAACCTCCTCCTCCAGCGGGGAGAAGCTTCACGAGCCGAATCGGCGTTCCGCGAGACGGCGGTGAGGAACCCCTCCCTGGCGCCGGCGCGGCGGGGCCTCGGCGAGGCGCTGCTTGCGGAGGGAAGGACGGAGGAGGCCGAGCGGGAGCTTTCCCTTTCCCTGAAGCTGGATCCCGGCCAATGGGAGGCTCCGGCTCTGCTCGGGTATCTGCACCAACGCCGGGGCGATCCGGACCGCGCCATCGATTTTTATAGGAGATCTCTGGCCCGGAAACCGGATCAGGTCGAATTGCACCAGAACCTGGGGATGCTGTATGCGACACGGCCCGGATCGCGCCGGCAGGCCCTCGAACACCTGCGCCAATGCCTGGCGCTCTCCCCGCCGCCGGCCGTGGAGGCGCAGGTCAAGAAGCTCGTCGAGGAGCTGGAGAAACGGGAAGAATCGGCGCCTTGATTCCTACTTACCCCCGCTGGAGGCCGTCTTGGCTCCCGTCAGCTCCGCGTCGATCATCCTCTTGAAGCCCTCCAGGCTGCGATCGTTGACCTTGCGCCCGTTCAGATAAAGCGAAGGCGTGCCCGTGACGGCGGCATCCGCGCCGTCCCGGAGGTCTTTGGCGATAATCTGCTCGAGGGCCGGATCCTTCATGGTCTTCTCGAACAACGGGACGTTCAGACCAATCTGCTTGGCGAACTCGCTGAACCGGAGCTTTCCCTGCGCGTCGGCCATCGAGGCCTGGTTCTCGAAGATCTTGTCGTGCATCTCCCAGAACTTTCCTTGCTTCATTGCGGCGAGAGAGGCCAGGGCAGCCGGACGGGCGTTCTGGTGGAACGAAAGGGGATACTGCTTGAACACCAGCTTGACCTGCTTGGGATAGGCGTCGAGCACCTGCTTGAGAAGAGGCTCGACCCTCGCACAGTAGGGGCACTGGTAATCGGAGAACAGGACGATGGTGACCTTGGCGCTCTTGGGGCCGCGCACGGGCGAGCCGAGGGTATCGATCTTGTAAACTTTGTTGGGATCCTCCTGGGCGCCGGGCGCCGGGGACGGGGGCGCGGCAGCCAGCTTCGCCAGCGACGCGGCAAGGTTGCTCTGCACCGTCGAGCGATCCTTGCCCGCCTTGACGTCCTGGACGACTTGCTGGGCAAGCGGCAGGCTCTTGCCACAGTGGGGATCCTTCACTCGACACTCCGCCAACGTCATCCCGCAGCCACAGTTGCATCGATTGCCGTTGAGGATTTCGGTGGCCATAGTGACTTGTTGGGGTGTCATCCCGGTGAAGTCCACGCCGTTCATGGGCGTGCCGCCGGGGGCGGGAGCTGGATTCTCCGCAGCGGGGCTGGAAGCGGCGAAGCCAAAGAGGGCAAGAACGACCGCGCCGAGGGCCAAGAATATCGTCGATCGCTTTGGTGCCATGGAGACAATCTCCGATTGGGTTGGTATTCAGATCAATGGGTGGCCTTCATTATAGGTTTCCCCACCCAAAAGTCAAAGGGAAAGAGCCGGGGAACCCGCTGAAATCGGCGCTTTGGGGCGCTCCGGCTTCCCTCCATGTTCGTGCTATACTGCAGACATCCTGGTCGAGCGAGGAGCGCCCTTGAACCGAACCGGCCGTCCGTCGCCCTGCATGGCTCTTCTTCTGATGATAATGCTCGCGACCGCTCTCGTGGCCGAAGAAGAGAAGGCTGCCCCCGGTGCTCTCCCCGAGGTGTCGTCGCCCTGGCGCACGCAGGATTTCGTGGCGCCGCTCGAAAAGGTCCGGAGCGAGCTTCTGGCGATGGCGACCGAGGACGGTTTGACCGTCCAGGAGGGGGACAAGGAGGAAAAAAAGGAGGGTCGCTTCAAAACCGACCTGGTCGAATTCGACAGCAATCGCTTTGGCGTCGACGTCTCAATCCCTCCTCCCAAAGCCAGCCCGAAGTACCCGTTCTTCCAGCTGAACCAGATGACTGCGGGCCGCTACGGGCTCGAGGGCCGGGTATGGAGCCTTTCCCCGACGCAGGTCCGCGTCGATCTCCGGGCGCTGCTGGAGATCCGGGGAATGGACCAGAAGGTGCGCACTCTGCGCTGGGTTCCCCGGCTCTCCAACGGCGAAATCGAATCGAACTATTTCACGCGCCTCTCCCAACGCCTGCTGAAGGCGGCGAACGAAGGCTCCTCGCCGAGGTGATCGCCCTTGGCGCCCGTTCTTCCTTTCCGCGCGCTCCTTTATCACCCGCGATTCGGTCCCGAAATGGGGAGAATCGTCGCCCCTCCCTACGACGTCATCGGCGAGAATCAGCGTAGCGAGCTCGAAAGCTCCCATCCGAAGAACGTCGTCCGCCTGATCCTTCCCGGGGAGGCGGGCCGTGAGGGCGATGGCACGTTCTATGCGGGCGCGGCCGGGCTGTTGAAGAAGTGGCGGGAGGAAGGGACCTTGCAGCAGGATCCCGGAGCCTGCCTGTATCCCTATCGCCAGACGTTCCGGGGTCCCGACGGCTCGGAGTCCTCCCGCCTCGGGTTTTTCGGAGCGCTGGAGATGGAGGAAGCTCGCCAGGGGGCTCCGCTGCCGCACGAGAAGACGCTCGAAGGGCCCCGGCGGGATAGGACCCGGCTCATCGCCGCATGCCGCGCCAACTTGAGCCCGATATTCCTCATCCATCCCGATGAAAGCGGACGGGTCGGCTCGAGTCTGGAGGGCGCCGCCACCCGACCGGCGTTGTTTCGTTTCTCGGATCCGCAGGGCGTCACGCACGAGCTCTGGCGCCTGGACGATCGGGCGTCGATCGATGAAATTCGCAGCGCTATGGGGGGCGACTGGACGCTGATCGCCGACGGCCATCACCGTTACGAGTCGGCGCAGGCGGTGATGCGGGATTTCCCTGAAGAGGCGGGGGCCCGGCGGGTTCTCGCCTTTTTCTGCAGCCTCAAGGATCGGGGTTTCCGAATCTTTCCGATCCATCGGCTCGTCCGCTCGCTCGACGCGGCAAGGGCGGCCGACCTGCGCCGGAGCTTGACGGAGAGGATGACGGCGACGGCGCTTCCGGCCGGGGCCGATCCGGAGGATCTGCTCTTAATGCTCCGTAAGGGCGGCGAAGGAACCTTCGGAGCCGTGTTGCCGGCCGGCCCGCCTCTGATCTTGAAGAGCAGGCCTTCTCCCGCGCCCGGCGCCGGCCCCGCCTTGGAGGACCTGGACACGGTCGTGCTCCAGCGCGAGGTTCTTTCCGGGATTCTCGGAATCTCGCCGGCGGACGCGGAGAGGGGGGCTGTCGGCTTCACGCCCGACGCCCGGGAAGCGTTCCGGCAGGTCCGCCAGGGCGAAGCGGCGGCCGCTTTCCTGTTGAACCCTCTCCGGATCGACTCGGTGATTCGGGCGGCTCGATCGGGCCTCCGCCTGCCGCAGAAAAGCACCTACTTCTTCCCGAAGGTATTCACCGGGCTCGTCATCCGTCCCTTCGAGTCATGACCTCGCTCGATCGGGTGGAGTCAAGGGAGAGATGCGCCTCAGATCTTCCACGATGGGAGGAAGAATTCGCGCCGCTTCGTCCGCGTCCTCCTCGCGGTTGAACGCGCCGAAGCTGAAGTGCACGGAGCCGCGGCCCAGGACGGCGTCGATCCGCATCGCCTTGAGCACGTGGGACTCCTTGTAAGCCTCCCGCGTGCAGGCCGATCCGCTTCCGGCCAGAACCCCCTCATCGCTGAGACGTCCCACGACCGCCTCTCCCTCCACGTAGCGAACGCAAAGACTGAGGTGCCCCGGAATCCGCCGTCGAGGATCTCCGGTGGGCACCCACTCCAGGAGGGAGGTCTGCAGCAGACCGCGCAATCGATCCGCGCAGGCTCGGAGCCGGCGCTCCCGCGCCGGAGCTTCCTGCCGCGCCAGGCGCGCGGCCGCCCCGAAGCCCGCCGCCAGGGACGCTGAGGAAGTGCCGGCGCGCCAGCCCCCCTCCTGCGTCCCTCCCTCCTCCTGCGGGCGCAGCCGAACGCCTTTTCGCACGATCAACGCAGCGATCCCCTTGGGGCCGTGGAACAGGTGGGGCGCCAGGGTGAGGAGGTGAATCGGGGCCCGCGCCCAGATTCCCGGAAGGATTCCCGCCGTGGCGGTCGCATCGGTGTGGAACAAGGCCCCGGCGGCTTCGGCGAGCGCCGCCGCCTCCTCCACGGGCTGAAGAGTTCCCACTTCGGGATTTCCATGCATCACGGAAACCAGGGTCGGGGGCTCCTTCAAGGCGGCCGCCAGAGCTTCGAGGTCGAGGCGACCCTGGGAGTCGACTGGCAGCTCGACGCTCTGGATTCCTTCGGAGGCGAGACTCCTGGCCGGATGAATGACCGACGGGTGCTCGACGGCCGAGAGAAGGAGCTTGCTTCCCCTGCGGTTGCGGGCCCGGCAGATCCCCTTCAACGCGAGGTTGTTCGCCTCGGTCGCGGAGGAGGTGAAGACCACTTCGTCGTCGCGGCATCCCACCAGAGCGGCCACGCCGGCGCGGGACTCCTCGAGGATGGCGAGGGCCGCTTTTCCTGCCCGATGAGGTGCGGCCGGGTTGGCGTACATCTCCGCCAGGTGAGGCAGCATAACCGCCGTGACTCGCGGATCGAGACGCGTGGTGCTGACATTGTCCAGGTAGAGCGATCGGGAAAGCATTCAACCTCGCGTCGCGGGACGGGCGAGAAATTATAGCAGCACAGGAGTTTTGGAGCAGCGGCGGGGCGCTTTTCCGCGAACAGGATAGCCCTCTTGACCGGCCGCCCACCGGAACTGGAAATCAAGCGCGAGAGGGGATTTAGCTGTTGACAACGGCGTTTTTGGAGGTATTAACGTGTCCAGATTCGAGCGCGTCTGCAAAGACAGTTGACGGAAGCAGGGATTCTCGTGGGGGAAGAGGAGACTTGCGGAGTCGGCGTCGGCCCGCGGTTCGGGCACTTCCAGGTCATGGGCGGCCCATGGGGGGTTCACGACGAGAGGATCGGGGCGAGGGAGGAAACGATGATGAGCATTTTCCGGAAGCTGCTGGCGGCCTGGACCATGGTCGTATTCGGCTTGGCGGCGGGGCAAGTCCTCGCGGGCGGGCCAGAGCAGCACAGGACCGCCCGGCGGGTGGCCCAGGGAAGCACGACGGAGCCGGCGCCGCCGCTGTCGCTGGACGTGAAATTGACGAATCTGCAGAAGAACAGCTCGGGAGGTGTCGCCACGATCTCGCTCGACGCCAGCTCGACCGTCGTGCTGGAGGGGGTGAGCGTTTCCATGAACCTCCCCGACGGGGTGATATTCAGCGACGGCTCGCGCTCCAAGAGCTGGACCTTCGACCTGGCGGCCGGCGGGACGCTCAAGATCCCGGCGGACCTCCTGGTATCCGCCGACGGGAAATACGTCGTCTCGGCGGAGGCCATCAGCAGCTACAAGGCCAAGCCGGTCCATCGTGGCTCGTCGCTCAAACTCCTCGTGGGAGTGCAGGAAAAGACGCCGCCCTCCAAGGACGGAGCCATTGAATTCCAGGGCGTCCCCGGCGGAGGGATGTGAACCATGTCCCTCCGAAAGACATTCGCCTGGGTAATCCTGGCGTGGTTCGGTTCTCTGGGCCTGTCCTATGCGAACTGGACCGCTTCGGGGACGTTCCGGTACACCGATCGGGAATTCGACCAGAATGGCTTCACCGGAGTCGAGCCGCCCGTGCCCATCCGTCTTGCCACCGTGGAGGTCCGCGACGCGAACCAATCCGGAAACAAAGGACTCCTGGCGACGACCGCCACCGACGCGAACGGCAACTTCAGCGTCCTGGTCAGCGACACCAAGACGCGGACGGTCTACGTCCGGGTGCTTTCCGTCTCCACCGCCGTTTCCGGGCTCTTTCTCAGGGTGGAGAACGTCATCATCCCCAAGAACGTCTATGCCGTGGCCTCCTCGAACGTGCCGAACCACTCTCCGAGCACGAACGTCAACTTCGGGACGATTACGGCCGCCATCGGGACGGGCGGCAGCGCCTTCAACATCTACGACACGGGCCTGAGAAGCGTCGACTACTTCGCCGCCCTGAACGGAGCGCGGCCGAGCTCGCAGAACCTGCTCACGCTCGAATGGGAGCCCGCGTCGGGAAACGTCGTCTCGAGCTACAACTATTCCGCGAAGCGGGTGCACGTGGGCGATCCGTCGAGCTATAACGACACCGTCATCGCGCACGAGACGGGACACTACGCCTATCACCTCGTTTCGGGACAGGACAATCCCGGCGGCGTGCATCACCTCACGGACTGCAATCAGGACGTCCGGCTCGCCTATGACGAGGGCCGGGCGACCTGGTACGGCCAGTCGGTGCGACGCTATTTCAACCTTCCGCGCCCCGACCTTTATGTGAAGACGACCGGGGCTCCTGGACCGGGCAATCTCGATTTCTACTTCGACGTGGAAACCGAAACCCCTTACTTCTGCAGCGGCAGCGCGAGCGAGGTCGCGGTCTACGCCGCGCTGTGGGACGTCAACGATTCCGCGTCGACGGCCGATGGGTCGGCGGGGGTGGACGACGAGACGCTGTCGCGGCCGGACGCCGACAATTGGGACGTCGACAAGAACTACATCACGACGGCGACCGATCGGAGCCTCGAAGACTTCTGGGACGGCTGGTTCACTCGGGGCAAGGGATTCAAGACCGACATGATTTCCGCGTTTCAGCGCACCAACGTGGAGTTCTACCCCGACTTGCTCGAGCCGAACGGAACGGTCGCGACCGCCTCCTTCAACGCGGCGAACGGGGCGCTGGTCCATCAGACCTATTTCGCGGACGTGAACGGCGATGGGGTGGGCGAAGCGGACACCGATTACTTCTTCTTCAGCGGTGCGGCGGGGACGTCGTACACGATCGAGACCCTGAATCCCTGGGGCGCGCCGAATACTTCTCTGGAGCTGCTGGCAAGCAACGGCTCGACCGTCCTGGCTACCGGCTCCTCGCTCATCGCCTATACCCCGTCCACCAGCGGAACGCTGTACGTTCGCTCCTTCCACGCCGCCAGCTTCGGAGTCTACGGCAGCTATGACTTCCGGATCTCCGGGAACCTCCCGGTCGACGCCGACGGGGACACCTACTTCAGCGACGTCGATTGCAACGATTCGAACCCGGCCATCCATCCCGGCGCGACGGAGATCTGCAACGGGGTGGACGACAACTGCGCGTCGGGGATCGACGAGGGCTTCGACGCCGATTCCGACACTTACACGACGTGCGGCGGCGACTGCAACGATGCAAACGCGGCCATCCACCCCGGCGCGACCGAGATCTGCAACGGCGTGGACGACAACTGCGCGTCGGGGATCGACGAGGGCTTCGACGCCGATTCCGACACCTACCGGACGTGCGACGGCGATTGCAACGACGCGAATCCGGCCGTCCATCCGGGCGCGACGGAGGTCTGCAACGGGGTGGACGACAACTGCGCGTCGGGGATCGACGAGGGCTTCGACGCCGATTCCGACACCTACACGACCTGCGGCGGCGACTGCAACGACACGAATCCGGCCGTCCATCCGGGCGTTTCCGAGGTTTGCTCGAACGGCATCGACGACAACTGCAACTCCCTGACGGACGGGGCGGATCCCGCCTGCCAGGTCGACACGGTCCTCATCACGAAAGCGGAATTCAAGAACGCCGGGCACCGGCTCACCGTATGGGCGACGAGCACCGCGGCCCCCGGGGCCGTTCTCACGCTGGTGGGATACGGGACGATGACCTACGACAGCGCCAACAACCGCTACACGTTCACGCAGAACAACACGTCCAATCCCGGGACGGTCACCGTCACGTCGAGCCAGGGCGGCTCCGACACCGAAGTCGTGACCGTGCTGTAAGACGCGCGCCGTGGCAGGCCGAACGCAAAAAACCCCGCTCCGAGCTACGGAGCGGGGTTTTTTGTCACGGCTAGCAGCTCAGGCGCGCGCGCCGTCCACGGCGTCCCTGAAGATCATTCCGAAGAACTTGTTCACGGGATTGCCCCGCGAGAGAAACGGAAGAACGGGGCGGCGCCGCCTCCCCATGGCGCGGATGTCTCCCAGGATTCCGCGATGGCTCGGATGCAGCTGGAGGCCGCGGAGCAGCACGGGGTAGGCGCGATCCCGTCGGCCCATCCTCAAATGAACCCGGGCGAGATTGTGAAAAAGATCGGGATTGTAGAACTCGACGGTCACGGCGCTCTCGCAAAGCTCCAGAGCCGTCTGGGTCTTCGTGGAGACCATGGCCAGGCAGAGCCCGTAAAAGGAAAGGTACTTCGGCGGCGGAGTGATCTTCTCCACCTTCTTCGCCAGTTCCATGGCCGCCTCGAAATAAGCTAAGCCCGACAGGAAGTCGCCCCGGGAAACCGAATCGACCCCCTTGGCGAAGCTTTTCTCGGCAACGACGTTGCTCATCGGCTGGCACCCCCAGTAGAGAATCGACTGTAGGGGAATATAGGCCGCCGCCAAGCGACGTCAACCGCCCGAAGGTACGGAACTGTAAGAGGATAGAGGGAAAAACACCCGGCCAATCAGGCGCGATCGACTTGCTCCACGAGGGCGGTATTGATCTCCACACGATGGGCCGACCGCAGCCTCTGGAGGTAAGCGCGGAACAGCCGGTCCTTCTTGGCCGCCAAGAGGTTGCTCCGCACCGTTTCCTTCTGCGCTTCGAAACCGTCGAGCGGGTCGGGACGGGCAACTATCCGCACCATGGCGACTCCGTCGGATACGGCCACCGGGCCCAGGGTCTCCCCGGGCTTGAGGGCGAAGATCCGACTCATCGCCTCCGGATCGCCCTCGAGGCCCGGCAGGGCGCCCCCGCGCGCCAGCGCCGGCTCGCTCTTCAGCTCGACCTTGAGCCTCTTAGCGGTGGACGCGAGATCGGAGGCGCCGCCCGCGGCGGCAATCATCCGCGCGGCGCCGCCGACGCGGCCCTGTTTGACCAAATCGGTCCGAACGCGCTCCTTCACCTTCGCGAGCGGCAGGGGAGCGCCGGGAGTCGCCGAAAGGAACTGGACCACCGCCACTCCCATGGAGAGAGGCACGGCCTCCCCGGCGGCGCCTGGTTTCAGCGAAAAGAGCTGCGCTTCCAGCGCCGGCTGGCGGCCCAGGGACGGGAATTCGTCGCCCCGGTGGAAGTCCCGGAAATCACGGACGGGCAAGCCCGCGGCCGCGGCGGCTTTGGCGAAATCGCCTCCCGCCGCCCTGAGCCTCGCGGCAAATTCCTGCGCGCCACGCTGCGCTTCGGGGGCGGCTCGTTCCCGCCTCAGCGAGGCGAGGATCTGGGGGCGGGCCTCCGCCAAGGACATTTCGTGGCCCGGCTGCATGTCGGTCAAGCGGATGACATGAAAGCCGAAGGGGGACCGAACCACGTCCGAGATTTGGCCGACCTTCAGCGACCAGGCGGCATCCGAGAATTCACGCACCATCTGTTCGCGAGCGAAATAGTTGAGGTCGCCGCCCGCGGAGGCGCTGGAGTCCTCCGAAACCTCGCGGGCGACCTTGGCGAAGTCCTCTCCGGAGCGAACCCGGGCGAGCGCTTTTCTCGCCTTGTCTTCGGCGCTCTTCACTTGATCGGGCGTGGCGTCGCTCTTGAGCTTGATCAGGATGTGGCTGGCCCGGCGCCGCTCCGGCAGCGTGTACTGGGTTTTCTGCCCCTGAGCGTACTGCGACCGGATCTCCGCTTCCGGAACATCGATCTTCGAGGCGAGGTCGTTGAGGTCGAAGAGCACGAACCGCCCGGACCGTCCTTCCCCTGACGGATAGTCCGCGGCGTGCTGGCGGTAGTACTGCTCGATCGCGGCCTCGGTCGGCGGCCCGGCCGGAAGCCGCGCGCTGCTCAGGACGAAATACTGAACGGACGCCTTCTCGTTTTGCCGGGTGTAAGCCTCCCGCAGCTCGGCCTCGCTCACCATCGCGGAATCCTCGACGACCGATCGGAGCTTGTCGAGCAGCAGGTCCTGGCGTATCTGGCGCTCGAAGTCCTCGAACCTCGCCTCGTTGCCCCGGAAGAGCTGCTCGTAACGCTCCCTGCCGATGAAGACGCCGTTCTGCTGAAACGACGGGTTCTTCATGATGGCCTCCGCCACTTCCTGCTCCGAGACTTTCAATCCCGCGTCGGCGGCCTCCCGGGTGAGGATCTCGCGGTCGACGAGGCGGTTGACCGCCGCCTGTCCGAGCCGGAGAAACGGCCGCTGCTGCTCGAACTGCGATCCGAGAATCTGCCGGTAGGTGTACTCCATGTTGCGGGCTTCCTGCTGGAAAGCCTGAACGCCGATGATCTGATCGCCGATGCGGGCCGCCCAGGACTCGCGATCGCGATCGGCAGCGCTCCGCCCCCCCCCAATCCCTCCGCCCCAGACGGCGAAGATCGTCAGGATGAAGGAGAGGACGACGGCGACGAGGATCCATTTGAGATGCCTCAGGTTCTCCCGGAAGACGTTCAACATGGATGGTTCTCCAATCAGAAACGGAAGTCCGGCCCGGAACCGACGGCGGGGGCTGGAGGAAAGGCCAGGGAATCAATTCATTCTATCCAAAGGCCCCGGGCCGGATCAAGGAGGAACCGGCCGCCGGGACGACCTTCTTCTTTTGTTTCAAACGGGTTGCGCCCCGGGTGATTCTTCCTATATTTGCCTGCGTGGCGGGATCGGCCCCCCGTGAGGCCCGGTCCCTGTTTCTGTTTGCCGCCGCCGCGGGAGGGCTGAGCGTGTCAACCCGGCAATCCGCCTCGGGGAACATCCTCCTCGACTGGTTCACCGTCTCCTACCGCACCATCGTTCTGAGCATCGTCTTCCTGGTCGGGGCCGCCGGCGCCGTCTTTCTCTTCTATTATCTGCGCGCCGCGGCGGGGGACACTCCGGAGGGTCTCGCACTGCAAGAGCTGACCCGGGCCGAGCGCTTGTTCAGCGAAGCGGAGTCGTCGGCGCGCGACGACCAGTTCGGACAGTCGATCACCCAGGCGGGAAGGCTGCTCGAATCGGCGAGACGATGCTATCGAGACCGCGACTTTTCGCCATCCCGGGAGCTGTCGCTCCAATCGCAGTCGATCTCGCGGAAGATCCTGGAAGCGAACAGCACCGAGAACAGCTTCACCGCCAAGGTCTACCGCTTCGAGGGCGACGTGAAGCTCAAGCGGGTGCGCCAGTTCGTCTGGAAAAGCGTCACGGGAAACGTCGCCTTGAAGGTCGGGGATCAGATCAAGACATCCTCCAACGGCAGCGCCCAGATCGTCTACTTCGACGGCGCCATCACGACCATCAAGCCCGGATCGCTCTTGGAAATCCGCGAGCTCTTCGAGGACCCCGCGACGAAGGTCCGGAAAGTCCGGGAGCGCCTGAATTTTGGCGGCGTCCTTTCCACGACGCAGGGGGGCAACGCCACCGGTTCCTTCCATGAGGTATCGACCGAAACCTCGGTGGCCCGGGCCGAGGATCGGGCGCAGATGGCGATCGAGTACGACCAGCAGCAGAAAGTCACCCGCGCCGCCGTCGAAAGCGGCGAAGCCGAGGTCAGTTCGGGAGGCAGCACGGTCAAGCTCGGCCGGCTGGAGCAGGTGAGGATCAGCGGGTCGCAGCAATTCGCCCCCAAGGAGGCGATTCTGGGCTCGCCCTCGCTCGTGGAACCCATCGATCAGCGGGTCTTCGTGTACGAGCCCGGCCAGAAGGCGACGACCGCGCTGAAGTGGGGCAAAGTGGCCGGCGCCGATTCCTACCGACTGCAAATCTCCCAGCAGCCTCTTTTCGGCCTGCTGCTCCTGGACAAGCCCGATGTGACCTCCACGTCGGTGGTGCTTCCCGATCTGGCTTCCGGCGGCTACTACTGGAGGGTCAGCGCCCGCGACACCCGGGGCACCGAGGGGGCGTTCTCGGAGACGCGCAAGTTCCGGATCGGGTCGGAGCGGGAAAGGGGCCCGGGCGACAAGGTCCCTCCCCCCCTGCAAATCATCGACTTCCTGCCCAGCGGGGCGCTGGTGATCGTCAAGGGGAGGACCGAGCCGGCGGCGGCCATCGCGATCGACGGACAGCCGGTGGATGTGTATGACGACGGAACGTTCACCGCGGTCGTCAAGATGAAGCACGACGGCCCCAATACTCTGGAGATCGTCTCCCAGGACACTTCGGGAAACGAGACGAGAATCCGCAAGAGCGTCTACGTGGAAACCTACTGATGGCTTCCCCGCGGGAGATCCTCGTCCTGATCGAGGACGAGACGAAGCCGGGCAGCCTCGTCCGGCCGGCTTCCGGCACCGGCGCGCGCCTCCGGGTGAAGCGGTGGGGGCGTCTCGCGGGGGAGGACCTCTCCCGGCGCGGCCTGGAAGCCGTCGTCTTCAAATCGGCGGACGACGACGGGGAGCGGCGCCTCCGGCGAAAGCTCTCCAGCATGCTGCCCCGGGGCGTCGCCCGCATCGCTCTGACGCCCCGCGGATCGGCGCGGGCCCTGAACGGCCGCGGGCCGGGCGCCGACCTTCATCTCTCGGCGCCCGTGGATCTCAGGATTCTGACCGCCCTTCTGGCCAAGTCACGCCGGTGCCGCGAGCTGGAGGAGATTTCGAGGAGGTCGCGCCGCGTGGCGGGTGAGCTCTCCCGCTACTTGAAGGTCCTCGGGGAGATCATGCGAAACAGCAACGCCGAATTCGAGCCGAAGCGGATCATGGACATGGCGATGCTGAAGGTCCGGAATCTCTGTCCCGTCGATTCCTGGTCGATCTTCCTGGTGGACGAGGAGAAGAGCTGCCTGGTCCTCGAGTCGGCCGGGGGTGCCGAGATGGGGGGCCGGCGGGGATCGCGCCTCGGGATGGGGGAAGGGCTGGCCGGGCGCGTCTTGCGCGCCCGGGCGCCGATCCTCATCTCCCGTCAGGGGGAATCCCGGTCCACCCTGCCGATGCCGGAGATCCCGGAGCGGTTCGAATGGTCGGGAGTCCTGGGACTTCCGCTCCTGAGCCGGGGCAAGGCGATCGGCGCGGTGGAATTGATCCAGGGGCCTCATCGTCCAGCGTTCCGCCGGCGGGGTGTTCGCGCCCTCGCGCTGCTTCTCGAGCCGGTGGCGATCGCCATCGAAAACGCGCTGCTGCTCAAGCGCTCGGAGGAGCTTTCCATCACGGACGATCTGACCAAGCTGTTCAATTCGAGATATCTGAACAGCTATCTGCTGCGCGAGGTGCAGCGGTCGCGCCGTTACGGGGCCAGCGTCTCCTTGATCTTCCTCGATCTCGACGGCTTCAAGAACGTGAACGACGGCCACGGCCACCTGGCCGGGAGCCGCGCGCTCGTGGAAGTGGGAGCCGTGATCCGGAACATGGTGCGGGAGATCGACGTCGTGTCGCGTTTCGGAGGCGACGAGTTCACCATCATCCTCCCCCAGACCGGCCCCGAAGGGGCCATGGTCATCGCCGAGCGCATGCGAGTCCGAATCGAGGAAACCGTTTTCCTGGAGACGTTTGGCCTGAAAGTCAGGCTCACCGCGAGCTTCGGGATCGCCTGCTTTCCGGATCACGGCCAGACGAAGGACGCCCTCATCCAAAAGGCGGATCAGGCCATGTACCGGGTGAAAGGCAGGGGCAAAAACGGTGTGGAGCTGGCCGACTGACGGAAGATTGACAAGGGGGAAGGCAAAACCTATATTGAGTTTTCTAGGGCGGGAAGCGGTTTTGTTTCGAACCGGTTAGGGGAATGGGAATCTGAATGGCCAACAACGGCATGAGCTGGAGCCCGCGATCGCTCCTGAGTCTTTTCTCCAACGATCTGGCGATCGATCTCGGCACCGCCAACACGCTGGTCTATGCGCGGGGGAAGGGGATCGTGGTCTGCGAGCCCTCGATCATCGCCGTGAACCAGAAGACGGGCCGCGTCGAAGCGGTGGGCAAGGAAGCGAAGGAGATGCTCGGGAGGACGCCGGGAAACATCATTGCGATCCGTCCGATGAAGGACGGCGTCATCGCCGATTTCGAGCACACCGAGAAGATGCTGGACCACTTCATCAAGAAGGCCCATAACCGGTCCCTCGGGGTCCGCCCGCGGATCGTCATCGGGGTTCCCTCCGAGATCACCCAGGTGGAGAAGCGCGCCGTGAAGGACTCCGCCTACCGCGCCAAGGCCTCCGAGGTCTATCTGGTGGAGCAGGCGATGGTGGCGGCCGTCGGAGCCGGTCTTCCGGTCACCGAGCCGACCGGCAACATGGTGGTGGACATCGGCGGGGGAACGACGGACGTGGCGGTGATATCGATGGCCGGAATCGTATACAGCCGATCGGTGCGCATCGCCGGCAACAAGATGGACGAGGACATCGTCCAGTACATCAAGAGAAAATACAATCTCCTGGTGGGGGAGAGGACGGCGGAGGAGATCAAGATCAACATCGGCTCCGCGTTTCCGCTCGAAGAGGAACTCACGATGGAGATCAAAGGGCGGGACTTGGTGGAGGGAATACCCAAGACGCTGGTGATCTCCGACGAAGAGATCCGCGAAGCCCTGTCGGAGACGGTTTCCAACATCATCGAGGCGGTGCGGGTGGCTTTGGAGCAGACGCCGCCGGAGCTCTCGGCCGACATCGTCGACAAGGGGATCGTCCTCACGGGAGGAGGGTCCCTCCTCAAGAACCTCGACAAGCGGCTCCGGGAGGAGACCGGTCTCCCCGTCTCGATGGCGGACGATCCCCTGGCGTCGGTGGTGCTGGGCACCGGGAAGATGCTGAACGACTTCAATCTTCTCCGGAAGATTTCCATCGACTAACCGCCGGCGGGCCGCGGGGACCGGCGGGCCGGTACCCCTCTCCGAAAAAAGATGAACAAGTCCCTTCCGGAGCGAAGACCCTTTCTCCTCCTGGTCCTGCTCCTCTCCTCCCTGCTGGTCCTGATGTCCTCGCAGGTGCGGACCGGCCGCGGGACGAGCCTCCTCGAGGACAGTCTCCTGAACGTCACCGGACCGCTTGTCCGCGGGGTCTCGGGAGGCGCGGGTTCGGTGGCGGGCCTTTGGGCCTCGTACGTCGATCTGCGCGGCGTCCGCGCCCAAAACCTGGAGCTCCGGTCCCGGCTGGGGCGGCTCGAGGAACAGGGGCGCGAAGGCGAGGAATTCCGGCGCGAAAACCTGCGCCTGAGGGAGCTGCTCGATCTGAAGCGGGCCCAGGAATTCCCCTCCCTCGCGGCCGAAGTGCTCGCTCTGGGAGCCGTGGGACAGTCACGCACCGCCCTGATCGGGCGCGGGACGCGGGACGGGGTCCGGCGCGACATGCCGGTGGTGAACCGTCATGGGGTCGTGGGCCGCGTCATCGCCGTGGGGGAGCGCGTGGCCAAGGTGCAGCTGCTGATCGACCCGAACAGCGGCGTGGCGGGAATCTTCCAGCGAACCCGCGGGCAGGGGATGGTGGTGGGCATGGGCGATCGAGGCTGCCGGATGGAGTACGTCTCCGAGCTGGAGAACGTCGAGGTCGGAGATGTCGTGGTCACGTCGGGGCTGGATCAGATTTACCCCAAGGGACTGACGATCGGCGTGGTGCTCTCTGTCGAGGAGGGCGACCAGCTGACGAAGAACATCGTAATCCGGCCCGAAGTCGATTTCCGGCGCCTGGAGGAGATCCTCGTCCTGCTGAATCCGGAGACGGAGAGGCCCCCGCGCGAGGTCTCGCCATGAAGTCCCTGTGGCGCGGCGCGGCCGGGCTCCTGGCGGCGGCGGGGGGGCAGTTTCTGCTCGTCCGCTACCTGCCGGCTCTGGGCCGCTCGGTGGATCTCTTTACGGTGCTGGTCATCTTCTACGCGGTGACGCGCCGGCGCGTCGGTGTCATGATGATGGGAACCGCCGCGGGCCTGACGGAGGATCTGCTGACCCACACCTTCCTCGGGATGAACGCTTTCAAGAAGACGCTGGTCGGTTACCTGATGGGGACCCTGGGCTCCTTCTTCATGCTCAGCCAGCCGATTCCCCGCTTCGGCGTGCTGATCGTCGCGACCTTCCTGGAGGCGGTCACGGAAGCGGTGCTCGTCCTGGTTCTGGGGCAGCACCTGGTCCTCCCGAACGGCTCCGATCTCTTGTGGCTGGGCCTCGGCAACGGGATCGCGGGGATTCTGGGATACTGGTTGATCGCGAAGATGGTGGATTGAGCCGTGCCCTGGGACTACCGCAGCAGCAAGGACTTCAAGGATTTCTACGAAGAGCGGCGCCTGCATCGGCGGATCACCTTCATCTTCGTCCTGCTCGCGGGCCTTTTTCTCTCCTACCTTTCCAACCTCTGGTACCTGCAGGTGGTCAACGGGGAGAACTACCGCAGGCTGGCCGACAACAACCGGCTGCGCCAGGTCGTGCTCAATCCTCTCCGGGGGACGATCCTGGATCGGGCCGGCCGGCCCATCGTCCGCAACCGGCTCTCCTTCAACGTCCTGCTCGATCGGGAGAAGGTGATCGACCGGGAGGGCATCATCCGCACGCTCTCTCGGGTGCTGAACCTTCCCGAGGAGACGATCCGGGACCGGATCGCGCGCTACAAGAACCGCCCCGTCTTCGAGCCCGTCATCGTCAAGGAGGACGTTGATCTCTCGGAGGCGGCGTACCTGGAATCCCGCCGTCTGGAGCTCCCGGAGATCTCCGTGGCCGTCGAGCCGAAGCGGAGCTACGAGCAAGGGGAGCTGGCCGCCCACGCGCTGGGTTACGTAGGGGAGATTTCGGAAACCCAGCTCTCGAAGCCGCGCTACGCTGGGTTCCAGCTCGGGGACGTGGTGGGAAAGGCCGGCCTCGAAAGCTTCTACGACGGCGATCTCACGGGCCAGAAAGGCTGGAAGCAGATGATTGTGAACAGCCTGGGCCGGGAAATCCGCGAGCTCCCGGTGGGACGAAGACCGGTCTCCGGAAACTCCCTGCGCCTCACGATCGACCTCGACCTTCAACGGGAGCTGGAGGAGGCTTTCGCCGACAAGGGCGGATCCGCCGTATTCCTGGATCCCGACTCGGGGGAGATTCTGGCGCTGGTAAGCCGGCCGGCGTTCGATCCGAATATTTTCGCCCGGCGCTTCTCGGCCGCGGAGTGGGGGAGCCTGATCAACTCCCCGGCGCATCCCTTGCAGAACCGGGCCATCCAGAGCAAGTTCGCCCCGGGATCGGTCTTCAAGATCGTGCTGGCGGTCGCGGCGCTGGAGTCGGGCAAGGCCGGTCCAGGCCGCACCGATTCGTGCCCCGGTTACGCCTACATCTACGGCCGGAAATTTCTCTGCCACCAGGAGGGCGGCCATGGCACCATCGCCATGGTGGAGGCGATCAAGAAGTCCTGCAACGTCTATTTCTATCACCTCGGCCGGGATCTCGGGATCGGGTTGATCTCGCAGTGGGCCCACAACCTGGGCTTCGGATCGCGGACGGGCATCGACCTGCTCCACGAGGAGGCCGGCACCGTTCCGGACGAGGAATGGAAGCGCCGCACCCGGAAGGAGCCCTGGTATCCCGGGGAAACGATTTCCGTGTCGATTGGCCAGGGAGCGCTTGAAGTCACTCCGATTCAGATGGCGAGCTTTGCGGCCGCCATCGGCAACGGCGGGGTGTTCTACCGGCCCTTCCTGCTGAAGAGCCGGGAAGTGCGCGACGGAGTGGAGGAGGCGGAGCGCGCGGGAGAAGTCGTGCGCCGCATCCATCTCAAGCCCTCGACGTTGCAGGTGGTCAAGCAGGCGATGTGGGAAGTGGTGAATCAAGGGGGGACGGGGACCCGGGCCATGATTCCGGGCAAGGATGTCTGCGGCAAGACCGGCACTGCGCAGGTCGTGAAGGCCTCCGCCGGGGTAAAGAGCGAGAAGCTGGCGGAGTCGATCCGCGACAACGCCTGGTTCGTGGGCTTCGCTCCGCGAGACCGGCCCCGCATCGCGTTCGCGGTGTTTGTGGAGCGGGGAGGCCACGGCGGGGAGGCCGCGGCCCCGATCGCCCAACGCGTCATGCTGAAGTTCTTCGAAAAACAGGAACATCACGAGGAGCCCGCCCAGATTGCTCGAACGGCGCAGCATCCATAACATCGACTGGCTTCTGGCATTCTCCGTGCTGGCGATCGCGGCCATCGGAGCGGGAATGGTCTACTCCGCCACCGTCGGTGGGCCTCTCTCCGGCCTCGCGGGCAAGCAGGCGGTGTATCTGCTGATCGGACTCCTGGCGCTCGTTCTGGCGGTTTCGATCGACTACCATACGCTCTCCGAGCTAAGTCCCATTCTTTACGGGACCAGCGTGGTCCTGCTGATCTACCTGCTCTTCTTCGGGCGGGCGATCGCCAACACCCGGGGATGGCTCGAGCTCGGGCCCGTAAACTTTCAGCCGGCCGAGATGGCGAAGGTGACGACGCTGCTGGCGCTGTCCAGCTTCATGAGCCGCCGGAGGACCGCGGAGCTCGGTTTCTCCAACATGACCTCGATCCTGGCCATCGTCGGCCTTCCGGTCCTCCTCATCGCGCGCCAGCCCGATCTGGGAACGGCGCTGACGTTTCTTCCCCTGATTGCCGTGGCGGCGTTTCTGGGGGGAATCCGGGTCCGCACCATTGCCATTCTCGTCCTGATCCCGATCCTGGCGCTCCCCCTGCTGTGGAATCACTACCTCCAGGCCTACCAGAAGGTCCGCGTGCTGACCTTTCTCGATCCGGCGCGCGATCCCAAGGGGGCCGGATACCAGGTGCTCCAGTCGAAGATCGCCGTCGGTTCCGGAGGCCTGGTGGGCAAAGGCTTCCTGGAGGGGACCCAGGGACAGCTCAACTTCCTTCCGGCGCAGCACACCGACTTTATCTTCGCCCTGCTGGCCGAGGAGCGCGGGTTCCTCGGCTCGATGATTGTCTTGTCTCTCTACTTCGTAGTAATCTACCGCTGCATCGCCATCGCCCGCTCCGCCCGGGATCGCCTGGGGGTCTTCCTCGCGATGGGAATGGTGGCGCTCTTTGCCTGCCAGGTTCTCATCAACATCGGGGTCGTCGTGGGTCTCATGCCGACGACGGGAGTGCCGCTTCCGCTGATGAGCTACGGCGGATCCTCCCTGATCAGCAGCCTCGCCGGGATGGGGCTCGTGCTGAACGTCTGGATGAGGCGCCTGGTCAACTGAGCCGGACGGCGTGGCTGGAGGAAAGGTGAGCCGCTACACCGAGGCCATCGAAGCGATCCTTCCAAAGGTCCAACGGCCCACGCGCTACATCGGCGGCGAGTGGAACGCCGTCCTCAAAGATCCCTCCGGCGTCGACGTCCGCCTGGCGCTCGCCTTCCCCGACAGCTACGAAATCGGCATGTCGCACCTCGGGCTCCGGATACTCTATGCGCTGCTGAATTCCCGGCCCGGGATTTGGGCCGAGCGCGTCTTCTGCCCGTGGATCGACATGGAGGCCGAGCTTCGCGCCGGCCGAATTCCCCTGACGACGCTGGAAAGCGAGACCCCTCTGTCGGAATTCGACATCGTCGGGTTCTCCCTTCAATACGAGCTCAACTACTCGAACATCCTGACGATGATGGACCTCGGGGGCATCCCGTTCTTCTCGGCGGACCGGCGCGAAGGCGATCCCTTGATCATCGGGGGCGGCTCCATGGCGTTCAACCCGGAGCCGCTCGCCGATTTCTTCGACTGCATTCTCATCGGCGACGGCGAGGACCTGATTCTCGACTTCGTCGAGAAGTTCAGGCGTCTGCGCCGGGACGGCGCCTCACGTCGCGAGATGCTGCGGGGGCTGGCGGCGGTGGAGGGAGTCTACGTGCCCTCGCTGTACGACACGCGGCCCGATCCGAAGACGGGCTTCCTGCTGCCGCAGCCGACCGCGCCGGCTCCGTTCCCCGTGAAACGCCGAATCCTCTTCGACATCGATCGTTACCCCTTTCCCGACGACGTCGTGGTGCCTTTCAGCGAAATCGTGCACGATCGTGTTTCAGTGGAAATCATGCGCGGCTGCACGGTCGGCTGCCGCTTCTGCCAGGCCGGCATCATCTACCGCCCGGTGCGCGAGCGCTCGCCGGAGTCGATCAAGGCGGTCTTGGAGAAGAGCTTGCGGAGGACCGGTTTCGACGAGGCTTCCCTGACCTCCTTGAACTCGGGCGAATACGGGGGGGTGGCGGATCTGATCTCGGATCTCATGGACGGCTTCCAGGAAGATCGGACTTCGCTCTCCCTCTCCTCCCTGCGTCCCTCCAGCCTCAACGAGCGAATCGCCGAGCAGATACGGCGCGTGCGCAAGACCGGGTTCACCATGGCCCCGGAGGCGGGCACCCAGCGGCTGCGGGACGTCATCAACAAGGGAACGAGCGAGCGCGACATCCTGTTCGGCGCGGAGAACGCTTTCCGCCAGGGATGGGAGGTTCTGAAGCTCTACTTCATGATTGGGCTGCCGACGGAGACCGACGCCGACATCCAGGGAATTCTCGAGCTGACCCATCGGATTCTCCGCCTCGGCCGGCAGTACGCGAAGCGGGCTGCACGCATCACCCTGTCGGCCTCCTCGTTCATTCCGAAGCCGCACACCCCGTTCCAGTGGCTCCCGATGGAGCGCATGGAAGCGCTGCGCGAGAAACAGTCCCGGATCCGGAGCGGCGTGCGCGGATCGGCGATTCAATTCAAATGGCACGACGTGGAGATTTCGTGGCTGGAGGGGATCTTCGCGAAAGGGGACCGGACGCTGGGACGGACGCTCCTCCGGGCCTGGGAGCGCGGGTGCCGCTACGACGGGTGGACCGAGCACTTTCGCTACCGCGATTGGGTCGAGGCGTTGTCGGAGACGGGCGTGGATCCGGAGCGCTTCTTGTATCAGAGACTGGAGGTCGGCTCGCGGCACACCTGGGATCACATCGACTCGGGAGTCTCCGAGCGCTACCTGGCCAAGGAACTCACGATGAGCCTGACGTCCGTGCCGACCGACACCTGCGGGATCGACAAGTGCTACGGGTGCGGCTCTTTCGCGCGGCAGTGCGTTTCCGGAGAGCTCGTTCCCGGGACGATGGGGGAGCTGTGCCAGATCGAGCGACCGGCGTCGCTGCCTCCGCCCCCGCCGAGCCCGCGCCATCGCTACCGGGCGCGATACCACAAACTGGGACGGATGAGGTTCCTCTCCCACCTGGAGCTGTCCCGGACCATGATGCGGGCCTTCCGTCGTGCCGGCATCTCCCTGGCTCACACCGAAGGATTCCATCCCATGCCGCGGCTCGCTTACGCGTCGGCGCTGGCGGTCGGGGTCGAATCCACCGGGGAGTATCTCGATTTCGAGACGGTGGAGCCCGTCGACCCCGCCGCGGTCGCCCCGCGGATCAACGGCTGCCTGCCCGCGGGGCTGGGGCTGGATCAAGTGGAAGAGGTCGAGGCCGGATCGCGCTCCTTGGGAGACCTGGTGAACGCGGCGCGGTACGCGGTGCGCCTCCGGCAGCCGCCGCCGGGACGCTCCCTTCGCGAGGATCTGGCGGAAAGGATTCAAGCCTCGCCCAGAAGGTTGATCACCCGGGACCGCAAAGGCCGGACGGAAGAGCTGGACATCCTGCCCTCGATCGTCCGGATCGACGCCGACGAGCAGGGGGAGATCGAGATGATCCTGCGCCTGGGCGAGACCGGCTCGGCGCGTCCCGACGACGTGATCCGCGGGCTGTACGGACCGGAGGCCTCGGCGGAGAGAATATTCCGCAGGGATCTCCTCGTTCTCCGGGAGTCCGGCCTGGTGACGCCCATGGAGTGCCGGCGGCAGGAGGTTCCCGAACCGCTCCCCCCTTCGGCCGCCTAGTCGCCGCGCCGAAGCGGCCCCCGAAAACAGCCGTGAAACACGAATTGATCATCAACGCCGGCCCCCAGGAGACGCGCATCGCGCTTCTCGAGGACGGCCTGCCCGTCGAGGTTTTCCTCGAGCGCTCGAGCGCTCCCTCCATCCTCGGGAACGTCTACAAGGGACGCGTCAGCAACGTCCTGCCCGGGATGCAATCGGCGTTCGTGGATCTGGGTCTGGACCGGGACGCTTTCCTCTACGTCACCGATCTGCTCCCCTCGGAGCAAGCGCCGGGAGATCCAGAGCCGGGTTCGGCGGAGGGGGAGCGCCCGGGCGGACGCGCCTCGCGGCGGGGGCCCGCGATCGAGAGTCTCCTGCAGGCCGGGCAGGAAATCCTGGTCCAGGTCACCAAAGAGGCGCTCGGCAGCAAGGGTCCCCGGGTGAGCACCCAGATCGCCCTTCCCGGCCGGCTCCTCGTGTTCCTTCCCGCGGGCACCTGCCGCTCCGTCTCGCGGCGGATCACCTCAGACGAAGAGGGCGGGCGCCTGGTGGAGCTCGTCAAAAACCTCCCAGGGACGGGCGGCTTCATCGCCAGGACGGCGGCCGCGGGGATCGATTCGGCCGCCCTGGAGCGCGAAGCACGGCAGCTCCGTCTCTACTGGGAGGATCTGCGCCGGAGCGCGGAGGCGGCGCCCGTTCCCTCCTGCCTCCACCGGCAGGCCGGCCTGGTTCTCAAGATTCTGCGCGATCTCGCTTCGTCCGACCTGGAGCGCATCGTCGTGGACGACGACGCCACCCTCCGGCGCTGCCGGGAGTGGGTGGAGGAGCTTCTTCCGGTCACGGGCCCCGCGGTCCAGAGCCATGGGGGAACGGAGGAGATCTTCGAAGCGTTCGGGATCGAGCGGGAGCTGGAGAAGGCCTTGAGACGCCGCGTCTGGCTTCCCTCGGGAGGCTTCCTGTTCATCCAGCCCACCGAAGCCCTTGTGGCGATCGACGTGAACACCGGCAAGTTCGTGGGGGAGCGTCGGTTCGAGGAGACCGCCTTGAAGACCAACCTCGAAGCGGCTCGGGAAGCGGTCCGGCAGATTCGGCTGCGCGATCTCGGGGGAATCCTGGTCATCGACTTCATCGATCTCGAGGAGGAGGAAAGCCGGCGAGCGCTCGCCGGTGCTCTCGAGGAAGCGCTCAAGTCGGATCGGGCGCGGAGCAGGATGTTGCAGATGAGCGACTTCGGACTCGTGCAGATCACCCGCCAGCGGCTCAGAAAGGGTCTCGAGGGCCTCTTGTGCCGCTCCTGTCCCACCTGCCGCGGGACGGGGCGGGTGAAGAACGCGGAGACCGTGCGATTTCAGATCCAGCGCGAGTTGAAAAAGATGGTTCCGCTGTTGGAGCGGGGCATCGTGATTCGCGCCCATCCGGAGGTCGCCGGCTTGATGGACGCGGACCGGGCTCTCCTGAGCCGCGCGACCGGGCTTAGCCCGGCCCATGAGGTGCGCATCGAGGCGGTGGCGGGGTTTCACCCGGAGGAGTTCGAAATCCGCGGCGCCTAATTCGGGGCAGGTTTGGACCCGGCGGCTGAAACCCGCCGCGGGTCAACCCGCCTCGACGGCCTTGCCGCCGCCGGCGTCCGATCGCTGCCGAGCTCCGCGCCGCGCCCGCATCCAGGGGGATTCGGCTTCCAAGTCGTTGGATGCGTGCCGCCGCCCGAAGGTTTTTCCGGAGAGGGGGGAGTCTACATTGAAGGGCGGTTCCGGAGCCGATAGGCGCGGCGCTCGGATGCCTCCTGCGCCAGACGGAGGTCCTCGTCGGTCTCAAGAAGGAGAGGGGGAGCGGGGATCGGGACTCCCCGAGGATCGATGGCCACGACGGTGACGAAGGCCGTGGTCGTGTGTCGCCGCTTCCCGGTGAAAGGATCCTCGGATTCCACTCGGACTCCGATTTCCATCGAGGATCGGAAGACGTTGTGGATCCTGCCTTCGAGGATGACGATGCTCCCGAGGCGCACGGGGGAGTGGAAGGTCAGGCCGTCGACCGACGCGGTGGCAATCTGGGTCTTGCAGTGCCGCATTCCGACGATGGCTGCCGCCTTGTCAATCAGGGCCATCACACGGCCGCCGAAGATGTTCCCCTGAGGATTCGTGTCCTCGGGGATGACCAGCTCGGTCATGGTCACCCGCGAAGCCGAAGCCGGTTTGCCCTCCAGCGTGTCGGTCATCCTCGGAATGCGCCTCCCGAAAAGCCTCTATAGCACGGATCTCCCCTCCCTCCAAGCTCCTCCGGACGTCGGCAAAGGTTCGGCGGAGGGCGCCATGGATCGGCGGACCTCGGTCGGGTTCGAGGCCTCCGCCGGGGCGGTGCTGCAATCGGATTGACAAGGCTCCAGGAGGCCGGTAGACTTCGCCCCCATATTGAGACTGAGTCGCAATTTCTGATCGCCGGAGCCGGCGTCCCATGGATGGAAGAAACGAAGCGCATCGGCCGTCGCTCGAAGGCGCGAAAGCTCCGTTCGGCCACGGCACGCCGGGCGATCCTCGAAGCGCACCATGGCGTTCGGCGCCGCCTGATCCGGCGCCTGAGCCGGGGGGCGGGTGGCCGTCTTCGAAGGGGTTGCGGGAGCCCGCCGGCACGGCCCCGATCGGCAGCGCCGGCGGTGTCCTCGATTTACGTACGGGACGGATCCGGCACCTCCCCGGGGAGCCCTGGCGCCGAAGACGATTCCGGCCGGCGCGCCACGTTCCGCGAGGACTTCGCCAGGGATGCGCCCCGGATTCGATCCGGGATCTTGGGCCTGTCCGTTGAGGGGGACCGCTGCCGCGGCGCTGGTCGCGCTCCTGACTTCGTGGGCGATCGCCGGAGCGTCACCTCCGAAAAAACCTCCCTCTTCCCTAGTGCGGGCACGGTTCCTGATGGGAACCGTTTTCCGGTTCGAAGCGTCTGAGGGAATCCCGGCCGCAGCGCGCGCGGCAGCGCTCGAGTCGGCGCTGGACGAAGTGGATCGCCTCGAGCGGATTCTGAGCAATTGGCGGAGCGAGAGCGAGCTCTCGCGCCTGAATCGAAGCGCGCGGCGAAGGGCGACGCGCGTCTCGGCCGATCTCTTCGAAGCGGTCGAGCGCGCCTTGTACTGGGCGCGCGAAACCGAGGGGGCCTTCGATCCCACGGTCGAGCCTCTGACGCGCCGATTCAGACACACGCCTTCCCAGGGGAGCCCGGCCTCTTCGGCCGACTGGCGCGCGGGGCACGGGAATTGGCGAGACGTCTCGCTGAACCGGCGCTCCCGCACGATTCGCTTTCGCCGCGGCGTCCAGGGATTGGACCTGGGAGGGATCGCCAAGGGATTCGCTCTGGATCGGGCGGCGGCGGTTCTTCGCCGGCAGGGGATGAATGCCTTCTTGCTGGACGCCGGAGGTCAGGTCCTGGCGGCGGGCGCGCCGGCGGGGATGCGGGGATGGCCCGTGGCGGTGGCCGATCCCGCGCGCCGGGACAGGCCATTCCTGCCGCTGCTGGTGACCGATGTCTCCGCCGCCACTTCCGGCAATGCGGAGAGGCCGGGGGAGATCGTCGATCCGGTCACGGGCGCGACGCTTCGCTGGAAGGGAAGCGCGACCGCGGTGGCGCCCGACGCGACTTCCGCCGACGCTCTATCCACCGCCCTCTTCGTCCTGGGATCGGAGCGAGGAACGCGGTGGGCCCGGCGACGCCACGACGTGGCGGCGGTTTTCTTGGATCCGGGAGATCGCGGACCAACGAGGATTTCCGGGACCGTGTCGGAGACGGAGGCCCGGAACCGGCCGATCGAGTTCTTCTCAACGACCGATCACCAGGGGAGGATCCGGCATGTTTCGTTCCGGTAGGTTTCTTGGCATCGCCTTCGCGCTGCTTGGACTCATCCTGAATCCGGGGGGAGCCTTGTGGGCCGAATCGCCCGCTCCGCCGGTCTCCTCTTCCGGCGATCTGGAGACTAGGATTCGCGACTTGGAGGCGCAGGTCAAGAAACTGGCGGCGGCGGTGGAGGCTTTGCGGAGCGAAGCGCCGCCCGGAAAGCCGGACGGCATCGCGGAGCTGGAACGGCAGATCGATGTGTTGACCCGCGAGATCGAGCGCTTGCGGCTCGGCGAGGCGGCGGGGACCGAGGCCGGGGAATCGAGACACGGATTCGGGCCCGCCGCCTCGAAGATCTATCAGGTCCGTCACGGCGTCTCGGTCGGAGGCTATGGAGAGCTGGCGTATCGGAACTTCCGGAATGAGACGGACGATGGGTCGCCCGCGGGGGTAAACGATACCCTGGACCTCTCTCGAGTGGTGCTCTATTTCGGCTACAAATGGACCGATCGGTTTCTCTTCAATTCCGAGATCGAATTCGAGCACGCGACCACCGGAGAAGGGGACGAGGAGAAGGGAGAAGTCTCCGTGGAATTCGCCTACCTCGACTTTCTGCTCCGCAAGGGATTGAACGCACGGGCCGGGCTCCTCCTGGTGCCCGTCGGATTCATCAACGAGCTTCACGAGCCGACCGCTTTCCACGGCGTCCTTCGCCCCGAGGTGGAACGGGTCGTAATTCCCTCCACCTGGAGGGAGGCGGGGGCCGGAGTATTCGGGGAGGCCGGAAAGTTCACCTACCGTGCCTACCTCATGACGGGATTGAACGGACTCGGCTTCTCGGGCGACGAGGGGCTGCGCGAAGGAAGACAGGGAGGATCCTCTGCCGCGGCCGAGGATTTCGCCCTGGCGGGCCGCCTCGATTTCACCGGCTTTGCCTCGTTTCTCGCCGGCGTCTCCGGCTACGCCGGAGACTCGTCGCAAGGCGCGGTTTCGGCGGGAGCGCGCGTGACCCTGGCCGACGCTCACGTCCAGTATCAGTGGAGGGGGCTCGAGCTCCGCGCCCTCTGGACGCAGGTCGCCATCCACGATGCCGACGACCTGAACGCCGCCTTGGGAATCCTTCCGGGCTCGAACGAAACGATCGGGGAGAAGCTCCGCGGGTGGTACGCTCAGGCCGCCTGGGATATTCTCTCCCTACGAGCTGCGTCGTCCGTTTCGCTGATCCCGTTCGTCCGCTACGAGTCCTTGGATACCCAGGCGCGCGTGCCCGCCGGATTCTCGGCGGATCCGGGGAACGACCGGAGGATTCTGACCATGGGCCTTTCCTGGAAGCCGATCGCGCAGATCGTGGTGAAGGCCGACTATCAGAACGCCTCGAACGACGCCGGCACGGGTCTCGATGAATTCAATCTCGGCTTGGGGTGGATATTCTGAAATGTCCCGATCGACGCGCTTGCTTGCCGCGCTGGCGACCCTGCTTCACCTCCTGGCGGCGGATTCCGCCGCGGGCAAGGTCTATCTCACCCAGACGGAGGCGCTCGCGACGGCGTTTCCCGCTCCTGCCAAGAGCGAGCGGCGGAGCCTGTTCCTGGATGACGCCCAGGCGGCCCGCGTGGAGCGGGAATCGGGGCAGAAACTCGCTTCCCGGCTGGTCATCTATTATGTCGGGACGGCGGCAGGCGGAGCCGCCGGCTACGCTTATTTCGACACGCACCTGGTGCGGACGCTTCCGGAGACGATCATGGTCCTGGTGAAGCCCGACGGGGCCGTCGGGAAGATCCTGGTGCTCTCGTTCGCGGAGCCGGAGGACTATCTGCCCCGCGGCGCCTGGCTCGGGCAGTTTCCGGGGCGGAGCCTCGACCCCGACCTGGCGCTCCGGCGAGGCCTACGCAACCTGACCGGAGCCTCCCTCACCGCCGAGGCGATCACCGCGGCGTGCCGCCGAATTCTCGCGATTCACCGGATCGTCCGGGCCGGGCCTCCATGATCCGTCGGGGCGAGAAGATCCTTCTGTGGCTTTCGACGGTTCTGACGGCCGGATCGGGTGCGCTGTATGCCTGGATGAAGTACCTGATGAAGCCGGAGGACCCGCTGTCCGTCGTGAACCATCCATGGCAGCCCGGTCTGCTGGCCGCTCACGTCCTCGCGGCGCCTCTGCTGCTCTTCGGGATCGGGCTGATTACCCGCGAGCATATCCTCGGCCGATTTCATGATCCGCGCGCCAGAAAGAGGCGCTTGAGCGGAACGATGGTCGCCCTGGCGGCGGCGCCCATGGTCGCTTCGGGCTATCTCCTCCAAGTTCTCACTGCGGCGCCGGCACGCCGGACGGCCGGCCTGATCCACCTGGCGCTGGGGGCCGCATTCGTGACGGCCTATTCCCTGCACGCGGCGCTCGGCCGGCGCGCCGAGAAGGTCTCAACCCCGAAACCTGCCGGGTCGCTGCCGGGCCCCTCCCGGACCCGGCGCCGGCGGGTCTCGGCGGGTCCGAATTGAACCCCCACCGGCTTGTCCCTATAATTGAGTGCAATCGCGGGAATTCCAGAGGGCCAGGGAGGAAAGCCATGAATCATCGCATCAAGCGGATCACGCGCGTGTTGGCGGCTGCGGCCTGCCTGTCCGGAGCCGTATCTTGGTGGGCGGCCCCGGCGAGGGCGGAAAGCACCACGAAGGTCAGCGGCACGATTGTGGACGACAAGGGAGAACCCTTGGAAAAAGTCGACGTGTGGTTCGAGAACGTCACCATCAAGGAGAAAAAGGTCGGCCCGGTCAAGACGAACAAGAAGGGAAGATACATCCATCCTCACCTGGACGTGGGGATCGAGCCGAATTGGAGGGTGGTTCCGAAGCTCCCGGGCTACATGGTCTTGAAAGTCTCGTACAAGCTCGTCGACTCGCAGCGCAACGATCGCGGCAGCAGCGAATCGATTCTCAACTCGAAGCAGGAGTTCCCGTCGATCCACCCCGTCCTGGTGGGAGACTCCGGCTTCAACACCGTCGACTTCGTGATGGTGAAGGAAGCGGATTTTCAGAATGCGATGCGCGCGGCGGTGGCCAAGAAGCAAGGGGGCAGCTCGAGCGGCGCGGCCGCCCCTCCGGCGGGCGCGGCGTCGCCGGCGCCGGCCGCCGGAGCCGCCGCTCCCGGCGAAGCCGCCGCTCCCCCGGCGGCTCCCATCAAGAACGTGAGCGATGCGATCGCCCTGATCACCGCCGGCAAGAACGAGGAGGCCATTCCCATCCTCAAGGACTACCTCGAGAAGAATCCGAACAACGCGCCGGTCCAATTCGCGCTGGGCAAGGCCTACATCTCCACGAAACAGTACGACGAAGCGGTGCCGGCCCTCACGAAGACGTTGGCCATCAAGCCGGACCAGGGGGGCGCTCACTTCTACCTCGGCATCGCGCACGCGCAGATGGGACGGGACGAGGAGGCGATCAAGGAGTTCCAGGCGGAGATCCCGATCAGCCCGGATCAGGATTCGACCTACTCCAACCTGGCCTCGATCTACGAGAAGCAGGGGAAGCTGGACGACGCCCTGGAGAACTACAAGAAGGCGGCGGAGATCAACCCCAAGCGGCCGGAGATTCACGCCAGCATGGCGGCCATCTATGAAAAGAAGGGGAATCAGGCGCTGGCGGAGGCGGAGTACAAGGCGCTGGCCGATGTCGATCCGGCGAACGCCTCGGTCACCTGGTACAACATCGGCGCGATTGCCAAGAACAACGACAAGAATCCCGACGCCGTCCGGGCGTTCAAGAAGGCGGTGGAGCTCGATCCGAAATACGCCCAGGCGCATCGAGAGCTGGGCTACGCGCTGGTCCAGCAGGGAGATTTCAACGGAGCGGTGGAGCACTTCAAGAAATATATCGAGCTGGCGCCGAGCGCTCCGGACGCGGGACAGATCAAGTCCATGGTTCAACAGCTGTCGCGCTGATCCCCGCGGCGCGCGAGAATCCCCGCCGGACTCCGGACCGCTCCGGCGGGGACGATGGTCGGAATGGAATCGTCAGATCGGCTTCCCGCCCGGAATGTTCGGAACGAGCAGCGCTTCCACTTCCTCGCAGATCAGGTGGCCGATCAGGATGTGAACCTCCTGAATCCTGGCCGTCACCCCATGCCTCACGATGACGGGGTGCTCGCACAGCGCCGCGGCCCCGCCGCCGTCGTTTCCCAGAAGGCCGACTGCCGGCAGGCCCAGCGCGCGGGTGCGGCGCAGCCCTTCCAGAATGCTCGGGGACTTTCCCGAGGTCGAGATGGCCACGACGGCGTCTCCGGGCCGGGCCAGCGCCTCGATCTGCCTGGCGAAGATCTGATCGTACGCCGAGTCGTTCGCGACGCTCGTGAGGATCGAGGAATCGGTGGTCAGGGCGAGCGCCGAGAGCGCGCGCCGGTCCCGGGTCATGCGGTTCACGAGCTCGGCCGAAAGATGCTGCGCGTCGGCCGCGCTCCCCCCGTTTCCGAACAGGAGAATCTTGCCGCCGCCCGCCAGGGCGCGCGCCAGGAGCTCCGCGGCCCGCTGAACATCGGCCGCGTGCGCGTCGAAAAACTCACTCACCACGTCGAGGTGCGCCTGGACGTCGCGACGGCAGCGATCGGCGAAGCTCAAGACAGCCTCCTTGTCCCGGGCCGGGATGGATGGAGCATGTTAGGGAGGGTCTTCCGCGTCTGTCAAGGCAGGGAGGAGCCGACGAACCCCAGAAGGCGGCCGGCCCCGGGGCCCTCGCGGCGAAACGAGGGGAAGAGGTCGTCCCGGCAGAAGGTGCACAGACCGCCGAGGAGCACTCTCTCGGGAAGAAGGCCCGACTGCAGGAGCAGCCAGCGGTTGGCGGCGGGCAGGTCCAGGCGCGAGGAGCCCTCCCGGCGCGCGACGACGACCTCTTCCGGAATCCCCGCGCTGCGAAACGCCTGCAGCACGTCGTTCCCCACTTCGTAACAGCAACCTCCGATCGACGGGCCGACCAGCGCCATCAGATCCCGGCCGCCGGAGCCCCATCGATCGCGGAACGTCCCGACGGCCTCCCGGACGATCCCCGCGACGGTTCCCCGCCATCCCGCGTGCAACACGGCGCCGGCCTCCCGCACCGGGTCGAACAGGACGATGGGAACGCAGTCCGCCGCCGCGACCGCCATCACGATCCCGCGCGCCCGCGTGGCGAGCCCGTCTCCTTCCCGGCGGGAACCGGCGTCGTCGAGGGCCGGGTCGACCGCCACGATCCGGTGGCCGTGGACCTGCGCCAGCCGATAGGTCGGAAGAGCGCTCCATCCGAGGATCGGCAGAACCGCGTCGAGACTTCCGGCGGCGCGCCGAGTCGTGAAACCGCAATTCCAGCCCCCGGCGGACGGAAAAGCGGGGCAGTGCAGGTAGAGTCCGGAAGGATGAAGACGTAAGGGTGACGCAGAGTGCAAGAGAAGCGGCGCCTCCAGGGAGGCCCGGAGCGGGCCCGTCGAGGAGTTTAGTGACGAAGATCCGCAGGGTCAAGAGAGGCCGGTGCCGGACGCCGCCGCGCCGATCTTCGCCGGCCTGGAGCGACCTTGACATTTTTTTATGATTCGGGCACTCTTACGCGTCCCACGGCGACAGAGACCGTTCCCGCCGGATCCTCCCGGCCGGAACGGTTCTGTTTTGATTCCACCGGAACGAGCGATAAGGAGGTTTCTTGGTTCCTCCGGCAGTGGTGGCAATCGGCGCGCCGCCCGCGCCTGGACAGCCCTCTCCGAACCTTTTCGTGCAGATGCTGCCCTTGCTGGCCATCTGCGCGATTTTTTACATCTTCGTGATCCACCCGACCAAGAAGAAGCAGCGGGCGCTGCAGAGCATGATCGAAAGCCTGAAGCCCGGGGATCGCGTGATCACGAGCTCCGGGATGCACGGAACGGTCGTGGCGCTTTCGGACGACATCGTGCAGCTCCGCATCGCCGAGAACGTGAAGGTCGACTTCTCCAAGAGCGCCATCGTCGGGAAGAAGGAGTGACATCATGCCGCTGAAATGGCGCTGGGTCCTGATCGCCTTCGTCACCCTCCTGAGCGTTTACCTCTGCTATCCCCTGCAACAAAAGATCAAGCTGGGATTGGATCTCAAGGGCGGAATCCATCTGGTCATGCAGGTCAAGACCGACGACGCCATCAAGGCGTCCCTCGACCTGGACATGGAGACGCTGCGCGCCGAGCTGGCCAAGCGCGGAGTGACTCCGGAGCGGATCGAGCATTCCGGCGTGGACCGGATGATCGTGAGCGGCGTCGATCCGGCGAAAGGGTCGGAGCTTCGCGAACTGGTCTCCGCGCAATTCTCGGCCTACGATCTTTCCGCCAAGGGCGGGGGCGCGTTCGAGCTTCGTCTCAAACCCGCCCAGGCGCGCGCCATTCGTGAGACCTCGGTTCGCCAGGCGCTGGAGACGATCCGCAATCGCATCGATAAGTTCGGAGTCTCCGAGCCCGTCGTGCAGCAGATCGGTTTCGCCGGCGGGGGCGGGGAGCAGATCCTGGTCCAGCTTCCCGGAATCCAGAACACGGAACGGGTGAAGGAGTTGATCGGCTCGCCCGCCTACCTGGAGTGGAAGCTGGTCAGCATCCCGCCCGGATACCGTCCCGAGGACTTCCAACGAGTCTGTCCGGCACCCCAGGAACGCATCCTGTCCCTGTTCAACGGGTCGCTTCCGGGAGACACGGAACTCTATCCTTCCGAGCACCAGCAAGCGGGCGAAACGCTGTACTGGCCTTGTAAGAAGGCCTCCCCGATCACCGGGAAGGACCTGAAGGACGCGCGCCGTGGATCGGGGCGCATCGGGGAGGCCGTCGTGGACTTCCGGCTGACGCCGGATGCTGGACAGCGTTTCGAGGACCTGACGCGCGCCAACGAAGGGCAGCTGCTGGCGATTCTCCTGGACAAGAAGGTCATCTCGGCGCCTCGGATCAACGCCGTGATCCGCGACAGCGGCGTGATCGAAGGGAGCTTCGACGTCGACTCGGCGGAAGATCTGGCGATCAAACTGCGCTCCGGCGCCCTGCCCGCCGGAATGGAGCTTCTGGAAGAGCGCACCGTCGGCCCTTCCCTCGGCGCGGATTCGATCCGGCAGGGAATCGTGGCGTCCTTGCTGGGGGCGGTTCTGGTCGTCATCTTCATGCTCGTCTATTACCGGTTTTCCGGCGTCAACGCGAACCTGGCGCTCGCCCTGAACATCCTTCTTCTGCTCGGGGCGATGGCCTACTTCCGCGCCACCCTGACGCTCCCGGGAATCGCCGGAATCGCCCTGACGATCGGCATGGCGGTGGACGCGAACGTCTTGATATTCGAGAGGATCCGCGAGGAGCTGCGGCTCGGTCGGACGGTGAAGTCGGCGATTTCGGGCGGATTCGGCAAGGCCTTCAGCAGCATCGTCGACTCGAACCTTACGACCCTCATCGCGGCGCTTTTCCTTTTCGCCTACGGCTCCGGGCCCGTGCGCGGGTTCGCGGTGACCCTGTGCATCGGCATCCTGGCCAACCTCTTCACTGCCATCTTCGTCTCCCGGGCCATTTTCGATTGGTTCCTGGGGACGAAGGGGCGCGTGGAGCAACTGAGCATATGAACTCCGGCTTGCGGGGGAATCGGGCGTGAAGCAGCTGCAGCTCCTGACCGGCGCGAACTTCGACGTGATGGGCAGAAAATTCTTCTTCATCGGCGTGTCGGTCGTCGCCATGGCGATCAGTCTCTTTTTCCTGATGTCGCGCGGCTTAAATTATGGGATCGACTTCCGCGGCGGCACCGAAGTCCGGGTCAAGTTCTTGGGCGAGCCCGCCGTGGAACAGATCCGCAAGACTCTCGAGTCCCTCGGGATCGGCGACGTGAACATCCAGAGGATCGGCAAGGCGGAAGAGCGGGAGCTGTTGATCCGCATCGGACAGAAGAGCGGCGCCAAGACGGAAGGGGGTCTCGTGGGCGCCGGGGACATCTCGGCCCGGATCCTCGCGGCTCTGCGGCCCGCCAAGGACCAGCGGCTCGTTGCCGAGGGCAAGTTCAACCTGAACGAAGCAAGCGCCGGGGCACTCGAGACGTGGCTCGTCTCGCGGGTGGAGGAGGGGCGCAAATCGGGCAAAATTTCCGGCTCGGCCGCTCTCGACCCACGGGCTGCGGCGGAGGCGATCGTGGCCGCCCGGGACTCCCGGGGAGGGATCTTCTCGTCGATGGCGGATCTCCGCGGGCTTCCGGGAGTGACCGCAGACTTGCAGTCGATCATTCAGGAAGGGGCCTTTCTCGGGGAGATGGCCCCGCGCAGCTTCGAATTCGTCGGGCCGAGCGCGGGAAGGGACCTGATCCAGAAGGCGACCTGGGCGGTCGTGGGATCCAACCTCGGAATCCTGATCTACGTCTGGGTCCGGTTCAGGTTCATCTGGGGAGTGGCCGGCGTCCTGGCCCTGGTGCACGACGTGGTGATCGCCATGGGCGCTCTGGCTTTCACGCAGAAGGAGTTCAGCCTCACCGTCGTTGCGGCCCTGCTCACCATCGTCGGTTATTCGATCAACGACACGGTGGTGGTCTTCGACCGGATCCGCGAAAACCTGCGGATCCACCGGACCAAGGACTACGAGCTCGTGGTGAACGCCTCGATCAACCAGACCTTCAGCCGGACCATCCTGACGCAGTTCACGGTCATGCTGTGCACCACCGCCCTCTATCTCTTCGGCGGCGATCGCCTCGACGCCCTTTCCTTCACGCTGCTCGTGGGCTTCCTTTCCGGGGCCTATTCCTCCATCTTCGTCGCCAGCCCCATCCTCGTCCTTCACCAGCGCTGGTGGCAGTCGCGCAAGCGGAAGCGCGCCTGAGCCGCCCGCAGGTTTGCGGACCCCTTTTCGGTAAGCTATCCTAAATCATGCCTTCGAGGTTCCGCGGGGCTCCGCCAGCCAGCGTGGCGAGCTTCGCAGGGGAAACGCGGTCTTGATCCGTTTCGAGGACATCCAGGAGAAAGTCCAGGAGTACATGCCCGGCGCGGACATGGAGTTCCTGCGCCGCGCCTACGTCTTCTCCGCCATGGAGCACCGAGGGCAGGTCCGCTCCTCCGGAGAGCCCTACCTCACCCACCCTCTGGAAGTGGCCCACATTCTCGCCGAGCTCCGTCTCGACCTGACTTGCGTGGTGGCCGGATTGCTGCACGACGTCATCGAGGACACGCTGACGACGCGGGAGGTCCTGGAGGAGTATTTCGGGAAGGACATCGCCCATCTGGTGGAGGGGTTGAGCAAAATCAGCCGGATCTCGTTCACCTCCCGGGAAGAGGCCCAGGCGGAGAACTTCCGGAAGATGATGCTCGCCATGGTGGACGACATCCGGGTCATCCTCGTGAAGCTCGCGGATCGGCTCCACAACATGAGGACGCTCGAGCATCTCTCGCCCCGCCAGCAGGAGCGCATCGCCCTGGAGACGATGGAAATCTACGCGCCGATCGCCAACCGTCTCGGCATGGGAAAAATCAAGACGGAGCTCGAGGATCTGGCGATCCGATACCTGGATCCCCAGGGGTACGCCTCGTTGATGGGGGCTCTCGAGGAGAAGCGCAAAGTCAGCAAGACCTTCATCAACGAGATCCAGAAGACGCTCGAGGCCAAGCTCGCGGAGCAGGGAATCCCGTGCGAGATTACCGGCCGCGTCAAGCACTTCTACAGCATCTACAAGAAGCTGCGGGTCCAGGGGATCGACGTGAGCCAGGTCTACGACTACGTCGCCTTCCGGATCATCACGCCGTCGGTGAAGGACTGCTACGCCGCGCTCGGGACGATTCATTCGATCTGGAGGCCCGTCCCGGGCCGGATCAAGGACTTCATCGCCATGCCCAAGCCGAACATGTACCAGTCGCTCCACACCTCCGTGATCACCGAGAAGGGCCAGCCGTTCGAGGTGCAGATCCGCACCCCCGAGATGCACGCCATCGCCGAGGAGGGGATCGCCGCGCACTGGAAATACAAGGAGGGCAAGGCGCCGCGCGGCGAGGTCGACACGAACATCCAGTGGCTGCGGCAGATCATGGAATGGCAGCAGGAGCTCCGCGATCCGCGCGAGTTTCTCAAGATGGTGAAAGTGGACCTCTACCCGGAAGAGGTCTATGCCTTCACGCCGCAGGGACAGGTCAAGAGCTTCCCGCGCGGGGCCACTCCGGTGGATTTCGCCTACTCCGTCCACACCGAGGTCGGACACCAATGCGTCGGGGCGCGGGTGAACGGCAAGCTGGTTCCCCTGAAGACGCCTCTCCAGAACGGCGACATCGTCGAGATCCTGACGACCCCGACCCACCGCCCGAGCCAGGATTGGCTGAATTTCGTCAAGACCTCCCGCGCCCGCAGCAAGATCCGCCAGTGGCTGAACGTGGATCGCCGGAACAGCAGCATCGAGCTCGGCAGGACGCTTCTGGAGAGGGAGCTGAAGCGCTACCGTCTGTCCATGAAGGGCCTCCTCGGCAACGGCAAGCTCGCCGAGGCGTTGCACTCCCTCGGCTGCGCCACCCTCGACGATTTCCTGGCCGCCGCGGGCTACGGGAAGCTGTCGCCGCGGCAGCTGGTGACCAAGCTCGTGCCCGAGTCGGAGCTCAAGGAGCAGCCGGAGTCCCGGATCGCCCGGGTGATGAAGAAGGCTCTGGGCCTGTCCGGAGCGCCGGTGCGGGTCCACGGGCTGGATAACGTCATGGTCTATCTGGCCAAGTGCTGCGAGCCGATCCGCGGGGAGCCGATCGTCGGGTACATCACGCGGGGCAAGGGGGTCTCGGTGCACGCGGAGCGCTGTCCGAACGTCGAGCGCCTCCTCTACGATCCCGAGCGGAGAATCGAGGTCGCCTGGGCCTCGGAGGAGACGCGCTTCCAGGTGAAGCTCAACATCTTCTCGGAGGATCGACAGGGAGTCCTGGCCCGCGTGACTTCAGCCATCGCCGACGAGAAATCCAACATTATGAACGTCAGCGCCCAGACCTTCGAGGATCGCAAGGGGCAGATCACCCTGATCCTGGACATCGCCGATCTCGGTCATCTGGAGCGGATCCTCCAGCGTCTCCGGGGAATCGCCGGCGTCCATAGCGTGGAACGTCACACCGGATAGCCGGCGAGGAGCGCAGCATGCCCACGAAAAAAGCGGTGAGAACGGAACGGGCCCCGGCCGCCATCGGCCCGTACTCCCAGGGAATGGCCGCCGCAGGGTTCCTCTTCGTTTCGGGCCAGGTGCCCCTGGATCCGAGCCGGGGGGAGATGGTGTCCGGGGAGATCGAAGAGCAAGTCGAGAGAGTGCTGGAGAACCTGAAGGCGATTCTGGAGTCCGGAGGAGCGGCGCTGGGGTCGGTCGTCAAGACGACGGTTTACCTGGCCGATCTCGGCGATTTTGCGCGGATGAACGAGGTCTACGCGCGATTCTTCGGCGCCGACCCTCCGGCGCGCTCGACCGTGGAGGTTTCGGGTCTTCCCCGGGGCGCCCGGGTCGAGATCGACGCCATCGCGCTGCTTGATTGAGTTTCCTGGAGGGGCAGGAGTCAGGAGATCGATTTGGCCACGGCACCGGAGCGGATGCAGCGCGTGCAGACCCGCAGCCGCTTGCGCGCGCCTTTCATGGCGACGCGGACTCTCTGGAGGTTGGGATACCAGATTCGCTGGGAGATGTTGTGGGCGTGACTGACCTGATTCCCGAATCGGGGCGTCTTGCCACAGATTGCACAGGCCCGCGCCATCGCTCCTCCCGAATGAAAGGCACACTGTAGCACATCGCATCGGGTGGATCAACCCCCGGCCGGCTCATGGCGCGTCGGCCGCCGTCAAAATAACCACAAACGGCGCTCTCTAGGTTCACGCGGCCGCCGCCCCGAGACGGCGCCCGGACTCTCCAAGTCTCTCCCTTTGACGAACTAAGATACACATGCAGTATCTGGATTCCGACAATTAAATTCTTGACGCCGAGCCTTGCAAAGATAGGCCACTGACATATATTGGATTTCCGTGACGTGGCTTGGCGGGAAAACGCACGGTATTTCGTCGCGCAACCTGTTGAAATAAGGAGAGATGGGGTGTTCTTCTCAAGGAGCAAGAACCTGGTGGGCCTGGACATCGGCTCGAGCAGCATCAAGCTCATCGAGCTCAAGGATCTGGGAAAGGGCAAGGGCTTCCACCTCCTCAACGCGTCGGTCGAGCCTCTTTCTCCGGAAGCCATCGTGGACGGCGCCATCATGGACTCGGGTCTCGTGGTCGACGCGATCCAGCGCAGCTTCGCCTCGCGGAACATCAAGGCCTCCGATTGCGCCATCGCCCTGTCGGGACACTCGGTCATCATCAAGCGGATCTCGCTGCCCGTGATGTCGGAGGAGGAGCTCGCCGAATCGATCCAGTGGGAGGCCGAGCAGTACATCCCCTTCGACGTCGAGGACGTGAACATCGCTTACCAGATCCTCAAGGGGACGAACCTGGCCGGCGACGGGAACATGGACGTGCTCCTGGTCGCGGCGAAGAAGGACAAGATCAACGACTACACGGCGGTCGTGGGCCAGGCGGGGAAGAACGCCGCCCTGGTGGACGTCGACGTGTTCGCCCTGCAGAACGCCTACGAATTGAACTACGAGGTCGACTCGGGACAGACGTGCGCTCTGGCGAACCTCGGCGCCACCGTGACGAACGTCGCCGTGCTGAAGGGCAGCTCCTCGATCTTCTGGCGCGACATCTCTATCGGCGGAAGTCACTACAACGACGCCATCCGCAAGGAGCTGAACCTCAGCTTCGAGCAATCCGAGAAGCTCAAGCGGGGTGAGGACGTCGAAGGCGTCCCGACCGAGAACGTGACGCCCATCCTCTCCAGCGTCAACGACTACGTCGGCGCGGAGTTGCAGAAGACCCTGGACTTCTTCAAGAACACGACTCCCGGGGAGAGCATCGACAAGATCTACGTGTCGGGCGGCAGCAGCCGCGTCCCGAACCTCCTGGAGTCGCTCGGTGAAAGGTTCGGGATTCCCGTGGAGAGGCTGGACCCCTTCCGCCACGTGACGCTGGGGAAGGACATCCCCTCCGAGGTGGCGGAAGAGCTTTCCTCCAGCGCGGCGGTCGCCGTGGGTCTGGCGAGCAGAAAGGTGGGAGACCGATGATCCGAATCAACCTGCTCTCCGAGGCGAAGCCCGCCAAGAGCCGCTCCTTCAAGCCCAGCATGCAGATGCCGGGAAACATCCCCCAGAATCTGCTGATGATCGCCCTGGTGGCGCTCACCCTAATCTTCGTGAGCTGGAAGTGGTACAGCCTCAAGGCGGAGCACTCCGATCTCTCCGAAAAGATCGTCAAGGCCGAGGCGGAAAAGAAGCGCCTGGACGAGATCATCAAGAAAGGGGACATGTACAAGGCCCAGCGCGACCTCCTCAACAAGAAGATCGGGCTGATCACCCAGCTGAAGAAGAACCAGAGCGGCCCGGTGCACCTGCTGGACGAGATCAGCCGCAAGCTTCCCGATTTTCTGTGGCTCGATCAGATGAGCGGCGTGAACAACGGCATCACCATTGCCGGCAAGGCGACCACGTACAACGCGGTCTCCAACTTCTACAACAACCTGACCGGCTCGAAGTTCTTCGATCAGGTGGTCCTCGGCCCGATCGCCTCCACTCCGGGCGGGATCACCTTCTCCCTGACCTGCAAGTTCGTTCCGGCGAGCGAACCAACCTCCACGGAGCAGGGTTCCACGGGCCTCTGAGGCCCTCGAGGATGCCATGGCGATGGACTTCAAGAATCTACCGTTCTGGGGGCAGGTCGCCCTGGTGGCGATGCTCTGCGTCACGATGGTGTGCGTGGCCTTCTGGGCCTTCCCCAACTTCAGTCAGATGCAGCAGCAGAACCAGGCGGACACCAAGCGACTGGAGGATCTCCAGACCGATATCCGGCGCGGCGCGGCCATCGAAGCCAAGCTGCCGGAGTTCGAAAGGGAGATCGCCAACCTCCAGAAGAAGCTCGAGGACCTTCTCCAGATCCTGCCGACGGAGCCCGAGACCGGAGAGCTGCTGAAGTGGGTGAAGAACCTGACCGACCAGTCGAATCTGGACCTCCAGCGGTTCGATCCCGGCGCGCTGAAGCCGGTGGAGTTCTACCGCGAGTTCCCCATCAACATGGACGTCGTGGGCGACTACCACGATCTGGGAGTGTTCTTCGATCGGATCAGCAAGTACTCGCGCATCATCAACGTGGACAACGTTCAGATCTCGGCTAATTCCTCGGGGAAGGGGAGCATCCACTCCACGTTCACGGCCACCACGTTCGTCTACGACGACAAGGCCGCCAGCAACCAGGGGAGCCCGCAATGAACCGGAAGAGACTCGCCCGACTCCTTTTGGGCCCGGCGGCGACCGGCCTCCTCCTGGCGCTGGGGCTGTCCATCGCCCGGGGCGCCGAACAGGCGCCCGCCGCTCCCGGCGGCGCCGCGGCCACCGAGGGGCAGAAAGCCAAGGACGAGCAGAACAGCAAGGCGATCGAGAAGATCATCGAAGAAAGCGAAAGCGTTCTCGCCGGACGCGGCTTCACCTATGACCCCGCGGGACGACGCGATCCCTTCCGATCCCTGGTGGAGCAGACGAAGGCCGATCGGGGGCCCCGGCCCAAAGGGATCGCGGGCATGCTGATCTCCGAGGTGGACTTGGTGGGGATCGTTCAGAAAGGTAAGGACAATCGGGCCTTTTTCAACGGCAGCGACAACAAAGGCTATTTCCTGAGAGTGGGAGATCAGCTTTACGACGGTCGGATCATCCAGATCAACCGTACCACAGGCCAGGTGGTCTTCCGCCAGGAGATCAACGACCCCCGATCCATCAAGCCCTATCGAGACATCACGAAGAGGCTCTATTCCGCGGAGGAGGAAAAGTTATGAGTTCCTGGAAGATCGCCGCGCTGCTGGCGCTCCTGGCCGTCGCCGCGGGCTGCACGGCCAACCCGCGAGTCAGCGAACCGGCGCAGCAAGTGCAGCCGATGCCGTCGTCCGTGACGATCGGCTCGGTGGAACAGGCGTCGAACGACGGCTCGACCCGCCTCACGCTTCACGGGAACTTCCCGTTCAGCTACACCTCGTACGAGCCCGACTGTTCGACCCTGGTCCTCGAGCTGCTGGACGTAGACGCCGCGGCCATCGAAGGGGTGACGAAGGTGGACAGCCCCGAGGTGGAGAGCGTCGAGACCAGCGTGCACGGCGAGGGGCTTGAGGGAGGCAAGGTCTCGCAGGTCACGGTGCACTTCAAGCGGCCCACCATCCATGAACTCAAGATGCAAGGCAACGATCTGATCGTCGAGCTCCGGGCCGATCCGGCCCATCCGGCCTTCCCCGAGAGCGTCGTCGCGTCCGCGCCCGCTCTGGAGCCTCTCGAGGAAGCCGCCCCGGCCGGCCCGACGCCCGAGGAGCAGGCGGCTCTCGCCAAGGCCAGGCCGGCGACGGCGCTTCTGTCGGTCGTCGCCAAGGGCCCCGACTCCCAGCGGACCGTCCAGCTCAAGACGAACGGCAAGGTGAGCTACAAGGCGTTCGAGCTGAAGAACCCCGAGCGGCTGGTGATCGACATGGAGGGGATCCGGTCGCAGGTGCCGCCGGCGCAGCGCTCGATGCAGCCGAAATCCGATTTCCTCGAGAAGATCCGCGTGGCCCAGTTCGCGACCGCGCCGCAGCCGGTGGCCCGGGTCGTCTTCGACATGAAGTCGAGCCGCGCTTACGACATCCATCCGACGCCGGCGGGCCTGACCGTCGATTTCAGCGATGCCGTCGCTTCCCGTCAGGGCCGTCCCTCGGACAGCGGCGTGACCGTCGCGTCCCAGTCCGCCGACGGGACGCCGGCCGCCTCCGAAGCGACGCGGCTGTCGCCTCAGGGCGAATCCGCCGCGAAGGAATCGTCCGCGTCCGCCTCGCCGAGCCACCCGCCTTCCGACGAAGAGGCCTCCTCGCTGGGAGTGAACCTGGCCGCGCAGACCCCCGAGGGGGCGGCGAGCACCGGCCTCACTCCGGTCCAGATCCCCGCCGAGACCCCGGCGGAGGGAGCGGAGACTTCGGAGGGCTCCGGGACGGCCGCCGATCTGGTGCCGACGACGCCGGCGCCCAAGCCGCGGGCCCAGGTCCCGCGCGAGACGACGATCACCGGACCACAGAACCGGTTCTCGGCGCGCACCATCTCCGACACCGGCCAGAAATACACCGGCAAGAAAATCTCCCTCAACTTCAAGGATGCCGATCTCAAGGACGTCTTCCGGATCTTCCATGAGATCAGCGGCTACAACATCGTGCTGGATCCGAGCGTCTCCGGCAACGTGACGATCGTGCTGGAGAGCGTCCCGGAGGATCAGGCGCTCGACATCATCCTGAAGAACAACGGCCTGGACAAGATTTTCGAGAACAACGTCATCCGGATCGCCAGCACGCAGAAGCTGTCCCAGGAGGCGGCGGCGCGGAAGCAGCTGCAGGAGGCGAAGGAGCTCGAGGAGAACCCGGTGACCTTCACCCGCAGCCTGAGCTACGCCAAGGCGAAGGACGTGGTCCCCATCGTGAAGCGGATCATGTCGAAGCGGGGCGACGTCATCATGGACGATCGAACCAACACCCTGGTGATCAGCGACATCGCGGCGAAGCGGGACCCGATCAACCGGCTCATCGACTCGCTCGACGAGCAGACGCCGCAGGTCAGCATCGAGGCGCGGATCGTCGAGACCGACCGCGAGTTCGAGCGGGACCTCGGCATCACCTGGGGCGCGAACGCCCGCTGGGACCCGGCGCTCGGGACCCAGACGGGTCTCCAGTTCCCGCATACCGCCGACGTGAGCTATGACGTCACGCTCCCGGCCAAGGCGACGGCGGGCAGCCTCGGCGTGAGCTTCGGCAACGTCTTGAACAGCTTCACCCTGCAGGCCAAGCTGGACGCCTTTGAGCTGAACGGCGACGTGAAGATCCTCTCCGCGCCCCGGGTGGCGACCCAGAACAACCAGACGGCGATCATCGAGCAGGGCACGCAGATCCCCGTCGTCAACACCACCGCCACCGAGATCAACGTGGAGTTCATCTCCGCCTCCCTGCGCCTGGAAGTCACTCCTCAGATCACCAAAGAGGGCACCGTCATCATGATGGTGAAGGTGGACAACTCGTCGCCCGACTTCGTCAACCGGGTCGGGGACGTGCCGCCCATCATCACCGAGCGCGCCCAGACCCAGATCCTGGTCGAGGACGGCGGGACGGCGGTGATCGGCGGCATCTTTACCATCCGGGACTCGGTGTCGGAGACCGGCGTGCCGGGCCTGAAGCGGATCCCCGGCCTCGGCTGGCTCTTCAAGAACAAGTCGATGAACCGGAAGAACACCGAGCTGCTCATCTTTATCACGCCCCGCATCCTGAAGAAGGCCTAGGCCGCTGGAGGAGATGACATCATGCACGCGTCGAGAAAGAACAGCCTGCTGGCCTCGGTCCTGGCCCTCGTGGCCCTGGTGGCCGTCATCGCCTGCAACAGTGTATCGAACAACCCGGACCGATCGGACGTCCTGATCGAGGTGGTGTCCACGCCCCTGGTCTCCTCGGACCCGACGAACACGGCGGTGAGCGATTCGGCGAATATTACGGTCCAGTCGGTGCCGCGGAACCCCGGCGCGACGACGGTCTTCAACGACGTGACCTTCACCGACTACCGGGTGGAGTATTCGGCGCTGATGGCGCCCCTCAGCGGCGTCATCACGACGGGATTCCTGCCCGCCGGCGGCACCGCCACGCTGACGCTCATCGTCGTCCCCGGGGCCCTGAAGCAGGGCGGATGGGCGGGCAGCACCATCACCGCGCGCATCACCGTCCATGGGAAGGACGTGAGCGACCACGACGTGCAGTTCACGGCCACGACGGCGATCATGTTCACGACGGCGCCCGACACCGACAACGACGGCATTCCGGACGCCTCGGACAACTGCCCGCTCGTGTTCAACCCCAGCCAGCTCGACAACGACATCGACGGCATCGGCGACTGCTGCGACCCGAATACTCCAATTCCTCCGGGTTGCTCACCCTAGCCGTCTCAGGCGCGACGCATTCGGGGGGTTCCCGGGGAAAGAAACCGGGAACCCCCTTTTCTTTGGGAGCTTGCCGTTCGATGACGCCGGCCGCCGAGGTTTGACAGTCCCGGAAGGCTTTCCTAGAATGGCGGCTCTCCACGCTCGTGTCGCGGCGCGTTCCCGCCGAAGATCTGCAGGGTGCGGGAGGAGGCCTTTTTGGCCCGAATCGAAGAACTGAAATCGCGCTGGGAGCGCGAGCCGGCCTCGCGGACTTTCGTGCCGCTGGCCGAGGAATACCGCCGTCTCGGGCGCCTCGGCGATGCCGAAAGGGCCTGCCGGGAAGGCCTCCAGCGGCATCCCAACTATCACTCCGCCCGGGTCCTTCTGGGGCGCACGCTCCTGGAGCTGGATCGCCCGGAAGAAGCGGCGGAAGAGTTCCGCAAAGTGCTCCAATCGGAGCCGCAGAATCTGCTGGCGGGCAAGCTGCTCGCCGGAATCTACCGCAGTCAGGGACGCTGGGGGGACGCCCTGGAGACCTTCCGGCGTTTGCAGCTCTTCTATCCCGAGAACGCCGAGGTGCGCACCCAGGTCTATCAGCTGGAGCGGGGTCCTGAGAACCCCGATCCGGGATCGACGAGCTCTCCCGGAACGAGTCCGGCGACCGGAGACGCGCTGGCGACGAACACCCTCGCCGAAATCTATCTCCGGCAGGGTCTCGTCGACCGCGCCGTGGCGGTTTATGAGAACATGCTCCGGGCGGACCCGGACAACCGGGCGGTGCGGCGGCGGATCACGGAGATCCTCGGAGGGGACCCGGGCCGTCCCCGGCCGTCCCCTGCGTCTCTGCCCCGGACCGAGCCGCCGCTGGCGCCGGCGCCGCTCGCGGATCCCCGCCGCCGGGTGATCGAGGGGCTCCGGCATTGGTTGATTGGCATTCAAAAGGGGTGATATGTTTAAGGAAGTTCTCCAGGGTCTCGTGAGCCGAGTCGACGAGGCCCGAGGAGCGGCGATCGTCGGAGTTGACGGCATTCCGCTGGAGGAGCACGCGCGCGGCAGCTTGGATCTCGAGAAGTTCGCCGCCGAATGCACGACGCTGATCAAGAGCGCCGCCGAGACCGGCAAGGCCTTGGATCAGGGTACGGCGAGAGAAGTGGTCCTCCGGTGCGACGCCGCGCAGACGATCCTCCGATCGCTCTCGGGCGATTACTTCCTTTGTCTGGTCCTGGGGCCCGCTGCGCCGCTGGGCCGGGCCCGGTACGAGCTTCAGAAAGCCTGCAGCCGCCTGGAAGGCGAGCTCGGCTGAGACGATTCGCTCGGCAGCGCCCGCGTTCGCCACGATCCCCGATCTCCCGGTCCGCGCACCGGCACGGTCCGGGGCGCCCCGGGGCCCGCCGGAGGAGCCGTCCTTGGACAAGGAAATCCTGGAACTGATCGAGTTTATCTCCCAGAGCAATTTCATCGAGTTCGAGCTGGAGCGGGAAGGGTTCAAGATCCGCCTGGTCAAATCGGGGGGCCGCGCGGCTGTCCCGCCGGGCGTTCCGGCGCCGATGGCCCTCCCGGCCGCCGACCATCCGGTCGCCGCTCCGGCGATCGAGGCGGCGCCCGCGGCCCAACCCGCGCCGCGCTTCCACGAAATCAAGTCCCCCCTGGTCGGGACGTTCTACCGCTCACCGAGCCCCGAGGCGCCGGCGTTCACCGATCGGGGCAAGCCGGTGAAGGCGGGACAGGTCCTGTGCATCGTCGAAGCGATGAAGCTCATGAACGAGATCGAGTCCGACATGGACGGCGTGATGGAGGAGATCCTCGTCTCCAACGGCCAGCCCGTCGAGTACGGCGAGGTGCTCTTCCGGATTCGTCCGACCTCGCCGGCGGACTGAGCCGTGTTCAAGAAGATCCTCATCGCGAATCGCGGGGAGATCGCCCTCCGGATCCTCTGGGCCTGCCGCGAGCTCGGAATCGCCACGGTGGCGGTCCACTCCGAGGCCGATTCGGAATCGCTCCACGTGAAATTCGCCGATGAGGACGTCTGCATCGGCCCGGCGCGCAACAGCGAGAGCTATCTGAACATCAGCAGCATCATCGCGGCGGCCGAGATTACCGACGCCGACGCGATCCACCCCGGATACGGGTTCCTGGCGGAGAACGCGCACTTCGCCGAGGTCTGCGAGGCCTGCAAGATCAAGTTCATCGGCCCGTCTCCCGCGGTGATCCGGCAGATGGGCGACAAGGCGAAGGCGCGCGAGCTCATGGAGAAGGCGGGTGTTCCCTGCGTCCCGGGGAGCAAGGGGCTCCTCCGGAGCGAGCAGGAAGCGGTCACCCTGGCCCGCAAGATCGGCTACCCGATCATCGTGAAAGCCTCGGCCGGAGGGGGAGGCCGCGGCATGCGGATCGCCCGGAGCGAGGACGAGATCCGGACGGCCGTCCAAACCGCCATGAATGAGGCTAAGAAGGCGTTCGACGTCGCGGACGTCTACCTGGAGAAATACATCGAAGATCCGCGGCACGTGGAATTCCAGATCCTGGGCGACGAGCACGGCAACGTGGTCCACCTGGGGGAGCGGGAATGCTCGATCCAGCGCCGGCACCAGAAGCTGGTCGAGGAATCGCCCTCGACGGCGCTGAACCCGAAGCTCCGCCGGAAGATGGCCGACGCGGCCCTCGCCGGCGCGCGCGCCGTCAATTACCAGAACGCCGGGACGATCGAATTCCTGCTCGGGCCCGACGGCAGGTTCTTCTTCATCGAGATGAACACCAGGATTCAGGTGGAGCATCCGGTGACGGAAATGGTGACCGGCATCGATCTCATCAAGGAGCAGATCCGGATCGCCGCGGGCGCGCCTTTGGGTTACGGACAGGACGACATCCAGTTCACCGGGCACTCCATCGAATGCCGCGTGAACGCCGAGGACTCCGAGAGCTTCGTGCCTTCGCCCGGCCGGATCACGACGTTCCAGATGTCCGGGGGGCCGGGCGTGCGTGTCGACACCGCGGCGCACGCGGACTGCGTCATCTCCCCCTATTACGATTCGCTGGTGGCGAAGGTCATCACCCGGGGGAACAGCCGGCAGGAAGCGGTGTCGCGCATGCGGCGGCTGTTGGACCTGATGGTCATCGAAGGGATCAAGACCACCATCCCGCTGTTGCGCCGGATTATGGTCGATGCGCAGTTCATCGAAGGCAAGATCTCGACCCATTACCTGGAAAGGCTCCTCGCCCAGGGCAAGTCGGCCGCCGCCAACTCCTGAAGGAATCTCCCATGGCCCGCACCGCGGCCGGACAGGTGTATCTCGTCGGATTCATGGGGGCGGGAAAGACCACAGCCGGACGCCATTTGTCATCTCTTCTGGGCTGGGAATTCGCCGATCTGGACGAGATGATCTGCCTGGGCGAGGGAAGGAGCATCCCCGAGATATTCCGCGAGAAAGGCGAGCCTCATTTCCGGCTTAGGGAGCGCGAGGCGCTGATCGCCGTCACGGCGATCCCGCGCCTGGTCGTGGCGACCGGAGGAGGAACCTACGTCGCGGAAGAGAACCGGAACCTGGTGGAAGCCGCCGGATGGAGCGTCTGGCTCCAGGTCTCTCTCGCCGAGGCCCTGCGGCGCGCGGCGGGCGGCGAAGCGCGGCCCCTGATGGCCTCCCGCGCGGAGGTGGAGGGACTCTTCCGCTTTCGCCAGGAGTTCTACCGGTGCGCCCGCCTCCGCATCGACACCGAGCGCCTGCCGCCCGGGAAGGTGGCTCCGGCGATCCTTGAAAGCCTTCTCGAAAGCGGCTTCCAGCCCGCGTAGGTCCGCGCCGATGCGAACCGTGATTTTCAGCGATCTTCATTCCAACCTGGAAGCGACCCGGGCGGTTCTGGCGTCGGCGCGCTCGCACTCGTTCGACGCGGCCGTGGTGCTCGGCGATCTGGTCGGATACGGCGCCAGCCCCGCGGAAGTGATCGAGGCCGTCCGGGAGTTGAATCCGGTCGCGCTCGTCCGCGGAAACCACGACAAGGTCGTGGCGGGAATCGACGACGGGGAGGGTTTCAACCCGGTGGCCCTTGAATCGGCGCGGATCAACCGGGGCCTGCTGCGGCCCGGGCAGCGGGAGTTCCTCACGGCGATGCCTCGGGGCCCCTTCCCGGTCGGAGGCGGGTTCTGGATCGCGCACGGCAGCCCCGCCGATGAGGACGAGTACCTCGTGGAGGAGAGGCAGGCGGCCTGGATTTTCGAGCAGAGCGATTTCCGGATCTGTTTCTTCGGGCACACGCATGTCGCCGGCGCCTTCGTCCTCAAGGAGGGGCGCGTCGAGCGTTTTCTTCCGCGGGGGGCGCAGACCACCTTGCTCTTGAAGCCGGAGGCGCGCTACTTGATCAATCCCGGATCGGTGGGACAGCCGCGCGACGAAGACCCGCGGGCGTCCTACGCGATCTACGACGAGGCGGCGGGAGAGACCGTCTTTCACCGGGTGGATTACCCGATCCCGAGCGCCCAGGAGCGCATGCGGCGGCTGGGGCTCCCTTCGGTGCTGGCCGAGAGGCTGGCGTGGGGAGTCTGAATCAGCCGACCCACCAGCCGCACGCGAACATCGCCATCAGAAGCCCGGAGAGCGGCAGGCAGAGGCCGAGGTAGGCGAGCAGGAAGCCGGGTCGACGCCGGGAGGCCTCTCCCGCCAGGACGTGGAAGGGGAACGCCGCCAGCGACAAGCGGCTGAAGGACCAGAGCGTCGAGCCGAGAGGGACCAGTACCGAAAGCAGCGCGTGAGTCGCCCAGGAACGCGGGAAGCGCCACAAGAGGACCGGCAGCGCCGAAAGAAACAGAAGCGCCGCGACGAGCTCGAGGAGCGAGTTGTGAGCGCCGTGCAGCTGGGGCGGCTGCTCGAAGAACCGCTGGAAGGCGCGCCAGGGGCCTGACCACGCTCCGCGCCAGCGCTCCTGTCGATGGGCCCAGGCAAGGGGATCGCCGAACTTGCGGGCGCAATAGAAACTGAACGACCCCAGACCGGCCGGAAATCCCCAAAGCGAGCCCCACCCCTTCCACCCTCCATGATTCTCGAGGACTTCCCACGCCAGGGGAACCGCCACGAGGAACCCCGCGGGACGGCACAGCGCGCACAGGAATCCCAGGACCAGAACGGCCTCCCAGCGGCGGCGCCGCGCCGCGAGGAAGCATCCCAGCAGGAGAGCGAGAAACAGGGACTCGCTGTAGACGGCGGAGAGGAAGAGCGACGTCGGAAAAGCGAGGAGTCCCCAGAGAGATGCGTTCGCCGCCTCTTCGCCGAAGCGGTCCGCCGCGAGGCGATGGAGAAGGGTCAGCGCGCCCAGCAGCGAGAGGTTCGAGATGAGCACTCCCGCGAGCACCGGGTCCAGGCCGAGGGCCGACAAGGAGCGGATCAGAAGAGGGTAGAGGGGAAAGAAGCCGGCGGTGTCCGCCGCCACGTAACGCCCGGCATAGCGCGACAGCGGCTCGGCCCCGACGTATCCCTGGTCGGCGACGTAGAGGTACCATTCCGCATCCCAGCGCGCCCAGATTTCCAGGGGAAGCGCCCGGGGATCATGGGCCACCAGGTTGCCCGGCATCCTCTCCCGGACCGATCCCATCAGCCCCAGAGCCAGGACTCCCACGACCAGCAGCGCGGCCCGGGTGACCGCGAAAGGGAAGAAGATCCGGCGCAGCCATTCCGAAAGGCTCACTTCCCCCCCGAGACCGTCGGCGCCAGCAGGGCGGGAGAGCCCCGGCGCCGGCCGAGCGCGAGACGGGCCCGGTCGAGGGTCAGCGACAGCGGGATCGCCGACAGCGCCACGGGAACCATGAGAAAGCGGTTTCCATAGTGACTGGTGGCCCACCAGCGGTAGGTGCTGAAAAGGAGGAAGGTGAATTCGCAGAGGCAGAGCACCAGCAGCCCTTCCCAGGGACGGCGGCGCAGGAGGATGAAGAAGCCCGGGACCGCCAGGAGCAGGGCCGGCGAGGTGGGAAGCAGCCCCGTCCGGGCGGAGAAAAGCTGTCCCCGGACGCCCTCGGAGATCGGCAGATCGAAGAACCCCCGGTGGGAGACGGTGACGGCCTCTCCATGGGCCAGCACCAGGGTCCGATCGTAACCGGTGGTCGTCGGCGATCCGAACATCAAGGAGTTGATCAAGGCCAGCAGGAGCAGGGGGGGGAGGGCCCCCACCGCCAGCCGGAGCGCCGGTCTGCGATCGTGCCGGCAGCAGGCGAACGCCGCCACGATCAGCAGTGCGAAGAGATTCGTGATCTTGGCGAGAACCGCCATCCCGAGGAAAAGCCCCCCGCCCAGGGGGCGTTCCCGCAGAACGAGTAAAAGGCCGCCGAGGAAGAGCAAGGCGGCGAACAGGTCGGGCGAATAGTTGTAGACGTAGGCCCGAACGAAGGTTCCCGCGAGCAAGGTCGTGGTCGAAAGGGTGGCGAGGCAAGGTGTCACGTGCCGGCGGCAGAGCGCCCAGATCACTCCGGCCAGGCATCCCACGACGAGCAGGTTGAACAGAAGAAAGCCGGCGATCCCCAGGCCGGCGTAGAAGGGGACCGACAGCGCCGACATGAGAATCGGATGCTTCGGATACCACTCGCCGTGCAGGCCGAGGGCGACCTGCTTCTGGTGGACCTCGAGGCCTCCCTTGAGCTGGTTCTTGAGATCGAGATCCCCGTCGACGAGGAGGGAGACGGCAGCGGAGGCGTAGTAGGGGCAATCGCCGATGAGGAAGGAGCCCGAGCGAATCTCCCTTCCCCAAAGGGAAAGGAAGATCCCCGCCGCCACCATGAGATAGAGCAAAGGCAGCCCCCACCCCCCCCCGCAGCGCCCGAAAAGGCTTCCGGAGACGGTTTTTTTCGGCTCCAAAGCTCCCTCCTGTGGGTTTAAGGCCGACGGCACAAGAATATAGAATTAGTGATAAATATTGTCAATTAATAGATAAATCATATGCAATTATCTTGTATTGACTTGACAAAAATTGTTCCTGAACACTATATTAAGCGAGGCTCATAAGTTGCGTAACTTACACCCATGGAATGGGTTAGAAATCTTGACCACGACGTCACCCGGCACCGCACTCCCGTCTTCAGAATATTCCCGAGGGCTAACCCGATGGCGGTAAAGCTCGGCGAGATGCTGATCAAAGCGAATCTGCTGACTCCCAAAAAGCTCCAGGAAGCGCTGGAGTACCAGAAGACGAACGGCGGCAAGCTGGGTTTCAACCTGGTCAAGCTCGGTCTGGTCAGGGAAGAAGACATCACGCGCGTGCTGTCCCAGCAGCACGGCGTTCCCGCCATCAACCTCCGCACCATGGAGCTGGACGAAGTCGTCGTCAAGCTCATCCCGTCCGAAGTGGCCCAGAAGTACCTGATCCTGCCGATCTCGCGCAACGGCGCCACCCTTACCGTGGCCATGGTGGATCCGACGAACGTCTTCGCCATGGACGACATCAAGTTCATGACCGGCTACAACGTCGAGCCGGTCGTGGCCTCGGAAGTGGCCATCAAGGAGGCGATCGATCGGTACTACGGCTCGATCCATGCACTGGAGCTCAAGAAGGTCATGGACGAGATGGCGGAGACGGACGACCCCGCCGCGCTCGAGGTCCTCGAGGACAGCGACGACGTCGATCTGGCGAAGCTGGAGGCCTCGACGGAGGAAGCGCCCGTCGTGCGCTTGGTGAACCTCATTCTCACCGACTCGATCAAGCGGGGGGCCTCGGACATCCACGTGGAGCCCTATGAAAAGGACTTCCGGGTCCGGTTCCGGATCGACGGCGTGCTCTACGAGATCATGAATCCTCCCATGAAGCTGAAGGACGCGATCACCTCCCGGCTGAAGATCATGGCCAAGCTGGACATCTCCGAGAAGCGCCTTCCGCAGGACGGCCGGATCAAGATCAAGATGAAGCTCCAGGGGAAGAACAAGGAGATGGACTATCGCGTCTCCGTCCTGCCCACCCTGTTCGGCGAGAAGATCGTGCTGCGGCTGCTGGACAAGGAAAACCTGATGCTGGACATGACCCGCCTGGGGTTCGAGGAGGAGTCGCTCGGCAAGTTCGAGAAGGCGATCTTCAAGCCCTACGGGATGGTCCTGGTCACCGGGCCGACGGGCTCGGGAAAGACGAACACCCTGTATTCCTCGATCAGCCGGGTGAACACGCCCGAGACGAACATCATGACGGCGGAGGATCCCGTGGAGTTCAACCTTCACGGGATCAACCAGGTGCAGATGAAGGAGCAGATCGGCCTGAATTTCGCCGCCGCGCTGCGGTCCTTTCTGCGCCAGGATCCGAACATCATCCTGGTCGGAGAGATCCGCGACTTCGAGACGGCCGAGATCGCCGTCAAAGCCGCGCTCACCGGGCACCTCGTCCTCTCCACGCTCCACACCAACGACGCCCCCTCCACGATCAACCGGCTGATGAACATGGGAATCGAGCCCTACCTGGTGGCCACCTCCGTGCACCTCATCTGCGCGCAGCGCCTGGTGCGCCGGTTGTGCAAGGAGTGCAAGGAGGAGATTCACATGCCGCAGCAGGCGCTGGCCGACATCGGGTACACGCCCGAGGAAGCGGCTAAGGTGAAGCTCTACAAAGGGCGCGGCTGCCCCGTGTGCAACAACACCGGCTACAAGGGCCGGGTCGGCTTGTACGAGGTCATGGAGATCTCCGATGAGATCCGCGAGATGATCCTCTGCGGAGCTTCCTCATTGGAGCTGAAGAACAAGGCGCTCGAGCAGGGAATGATCTCGTTGCGCAAGAGCGGCCTGCGAAAAATCCGGGATGGGCTGACCACCGTCGAGGAGGTCGTCCGGGAAACGGTGCTCTAGCGCCGTCGGAACGGGGGTCCGCCCCCAGGAGGAGAACGAACCATGTCCGTGACGCTCCATCAGCTTCTGAAGACCCTGGTCGAACAGGGCGGAACCGACCTGCATCTGACCACGAATTCTCCGCCTCAGATTCGGGTGGATGGAAAGCTGGTGCCCCTGCAGCTGCCCCCGCTCACGGCGCCCGAGACGAAGCAGCTCACCTACTCGGTGCTGACCGATCAACAGAAGCACCGCTTCGAGGAGAACATGGAGCTCGACTTCTCCTTCGGCGTGCGGGGCCTGGCGCGGTTCCGCGCCAACTTCTTCAACCAGCGGGGCGCCGTCGCCGCCGCCTTCCGTGCCATTCCCTGGGAGATCAAGGGATTTGACGAGCTTGGGCTTCCGGACGTCCTCAAGAAGCTGTGCGAGAAGCCCCGCGGCCTGGTCCTCGTCACCGGCCCGACGGGTTCCGGAAAATCCACGACGCTGGCGGCGATGATCGACAAGGTCAACAACGAGCGCTCCGAGCATATCGTCACGATCGAGGATCCCGTGGAGTACCTCCACTCCCACAAGCGTTGCATCGTGAACCAGCGGGAGCTGTTCGCCGACACCCACTCCTTCCCGAACGCGCTCCGCTCGGTGCTGCGCCAGGACCCGGACGTCGTCCTGATCGGTGAGATGCGTGACCTGGAGACGATCGAATCCGCTCTTCGCATCGCCGAAACCGGCCACCTCACGTTCGCCACCCTGCACACGAACTCCGCGGTGCAGACGATCAACCGAATCATCGACGTCTTCCCGGCGCACCAGCAGGCGCAGATCCGCGCGCAGCTCTCCTTCGTGCTGGAGGGAATCCTCTGCCAGTCCCTGCTCCCCAAGGCGAACGGCAAGGGGCGCGCCTTGACGATGGAGATCCTGGTTCCGAACTCCGCGATCCGGAACCTGATCCGCGAGGACAAGGTCCACCAGATCTACTCCATGATGCAGACCGGGCAGCTTCTCTACGGCATGCAGACCTTCAACCAGTCGCTGGCGACCCTCTATTTCAAGAAGCAAATCTCCCTGTCGACGGCTCTGTCTCGATCCTCCAACCCCGACGAGCTCCAAGAGATGATCAACCGGGGAGCCGGTCTGATCTACAACTCGCCGCCGGCCGGTACAGGCAGGCTGGCACGCAAATAGGCGAAAGCAAGGAGAGAAGCGATGCCAAGTTATTCGTGGAAGGGCAAGGGCAAAGGGGGAAAGGTCCAGCAGGGCGTCATCGCCGCCGACAGCAAAGAGTCGGTCGTCGCCTTGCTGCGCAAGCAGCAGATTCTGGTGACGGCGGTTACGGAGAAGGGCAAGGAGATCGCGCTCCCGAAGATGGGCGGCGGCGTGAAGCAGAAAGAGATCGCCATCTTCACGCGCCAGTTCTCGGTCATGATCGACGCGGGACTCCCGCTGGTGCAGTGTCTCGAGATCCTGGGCAGCCAGCAGAAGAACCGGGTCTTCCAGAAGGTCCTGTTCGAGGTCCGTCAGGACGTCGAGTCCGGAGCGACCCTGGCGGATTCCCTCCGCAAGCACCCCAAGGTCTTCAACGATCTCTTTTGCAACATGATCGCCGCGGGAGAAGCCGGCGGCATCCTGGACACGATCCTGCAGCGGATGTCCACGTACATCGAAAAGCGGGTCAAGCTGCAGGCGGCGGTCCGCTCCGCGATGATCTATCCGGCCGCCGTCGTCACCATCGCGGTCGGCGTCGTGATCGTCATCTTGTGGAAGGTCATCCCCACCTTCGCGGCCCTGTTCGAAGGGCTGGGCGCGCAGCTGCCGCTCCCCACCCGCATCACGATCGCCGTCAGCAAGTTCCTGGGGCGATACATGTGGCTCCTGGCGCTGCTGTTCGGCGCCGGGGTCTTCGGCCTGTTCCAATATCACAAGACCCACAAAGGGAAGCGGCAAATCGACCGGATCGTCCTGAAGCTGCCGGTCCTCGGAATGCTCATGAGGAAGATCGCGGTGGCGCGCTTCTGCCGCACTCTCGGAACCCTCCTGACTTCCGGAGTGCCGATCCTGGACGGCCTCGAGATCACGGCCCGCACGTCGGGCAACTCGATCGTCGAAGACGCCATCATGGCGACCCGCAAGAGCATCGAGGAGGGAAAGACCATCGCCCAGCCGCTGGAGGAGACCGACGTCTTCCCCCCGATGGTCATCCAGATGATTTCCGTCGGAGAGCAGACGGGAGCCCTCGACGCCATGCTCAGCAAGATCGCCGACTTCTATGAGGACGAGGTCGACGAGGCGGTCGAGAATCTCATGGCGCTCCTCGAGCCGGCGATGATCCTGTTCCTGGGCGTCATGATCGGCGGCATCGTCATTTCGATGTACATGCCGATGTTCAGCCTCATCGGGAAGATCTCCTAACCGATCCGCCGGGAGGCATGAGGATGACGCGGCAGGAGACGCAGCGGCCAATCGTCGGCTTGATGACCTATCGGGTCGTGGTCATCACGACCCTCCTCATCTCCACGTTCATCATCGAGCTGATCTTCCGCCCGGCGATTCCTCTGCGGCCCTTCTATCAGCTGGGCGGAGTCACGTACGTGCTGAGCCTGGCCTACGCGCTGCTGTATCCGCGCATGAAAGGGAACCCGGTCTTCGTGCCGCTGCAGCTCGGCGGAGACCTGCTGGTGGTCACGGGACTCGTCTACGTGACCGGAGGTCCAGAGAGCCCATTCTCGTTCCTGTACCTGATCCTGATCATCACGGCGTCGATCCTGCTGTTCCGCCGGGGCGCGATTCTCATCGCCACGGGGGCGTGGCTGCTCTACGCGGTTCTCGTCGAGGCCACCTACTTCCGCCTGCTTCCGTTGTATCCGCGCGGGGACTTCGAGGGGGCGGATCTTTCCGAGCGGCGGATCCTCTATCTCCTGTTCGCGCACCTCTTCTCCTTCCTGACGGTGGCGTACCTGATTTCCCACGTTTCCGAGATGCTGCGCAAGGCGGGGGAGAAGCTCACGGCCAAGGAGAACGACCTTGCCGAGCTGCGGGCCTTCAACGAGGACATCATCGACAGCATGAACAGCGGGCTCCTCACCACCGGCCTCGAGGGGCGCATCACGTTCACCAACCGTGCGGCGTCCCAGATCACGGGATACTCGGCCGCGGAGCTCGCGGGGCGGGGAGTGACGGACCTCCTCGGTGCGGGTCCGGGCTTCCTGGGCGAGGTGCGCGAGGGACTCGGGAGAGCCAACCGATTCCGGTTCGAGAAGGAATTCCAGGCGCGCGGGGGCGAGAATCTCTTTCTCGGCTTCACGGCCTCGATTCTGAAGAACAAGGAGGCGACTCCCCTGGGGTTCATCTTCATCTTCCAGGACCTCACGGAAATCCGCGTCCTGGAGGAGGAGGTCGGGCTCCAGAAGAGGATGGCGGCCCTGGGCGAGATGGCCGCCGGCATGGCCCACGAGCTGCGCAATCCGCTCGCCTCGATCAGCGGATCGGTGCAGGTCCTGAAGCGAGATCTTCCCCCGGGCTCGGAGCAGAGCGAGCTGATGGGGATCATCCTCAAGGAATCCCGCAGGCTCGACCAGACGATCCGCGATTTTCTCCTGTTCGCGAAGCCGGGGCGCTTCACCCCCGAGCGGGCCGACCTCTCCGAGATCCTCTCGGATTCCCTCAAGCTCCTGCAGAACAGCGAGGAATTCCGGCCGTCGCACCGGTTGAAGACCCAGTTCCATCCCGAGAAGATCCCGGTGGTCGTGGACGCGAACCGGATGCGGCAGGTGTTCTGGAACCTGGCGAAGAACGCCCTCAAGGCGATGCCGGAAGGGGGAACGCTGACCGTGAAGGCGCTCGGAGAAGTCGACGGCCAGGTGCTCATCTCGTTCCAGGACGAGGGCATCGGCATGGGAGAAACGGAAGTGACCCGGAACTTCCAGCCGTTCCACGGGTCCTTCCAGACCGGCACGGGGCTGGGATTGGCGATTGTCTACCGGATCGTCCAGGAGCATCAGGGGCGGATCCGGGTGAAGAGCCGGCGCAGTGCCGGCACGGAAGTGCAGATACTGCTGCCCAAGAAGCACGGGGAGGCCCGGCGCGCCGCGCAGGAGGAAACTTGGACCGGATTCTGATCGTCGACGACGAGAAGGGCATGCGGGATCTCCTGTCCATCATGCTCCGGAACGACGGCTACAAGGTGGACGCCGCGGAGTCGGCCGGGCGGGCCCGGGACCTCGTCTCCAAGGCTTCCTACGACCTGATCATCTCCGACATCGCCATGCCCGACGGCAGCGGCGTCGACGTGCTCCGCGCGGCGAAGGAAATCCAGCCGGACACCATCGTCATCCTGATCACCGCCTACGCCTCCACCGAGTCGGCCATCGAGGCCCTGAAGCTCGGGGCCTACGACTACATCATCAAGCCGTTCGATGTGGAGGAGATGCGCATCGTCCTCAAGAACGCCCTGGAGCGCCGCCAGCTCGAGCGCGAGAACACCCTGCTCAAGCGGGAACTCAAGGAGAACTCGCGGTTCGACGATTTGGTGGGCGAGAGCCCGACCATGGAAGAGGTCCGCGCGATGCTCGACCGCGTCGCCTCCACGAACAGCACCGTGCTGATCTCGGGCGAATCGGGGACCGGCAAGGAGCTGGCCGCGCGCGCCATCCATCGCAGGAGCCCGCGGCGCGCCAAGCAGTTCGTGTCGATCAACTGCGGGGCCCTGCCCGACGAGCTCCTCGAATCCGAGCTGTTCGGACATGTCAAGGGGTCCTTCACCGGCGCGGTGGCGGCCAAGAAAGGGCTGTTCGAGGTCGCCGACGGCGGCACAATCTTCCTCGACGAGATCGGCGACACCAGCCCCGCCATGCAGATCAAGCTCCTGCGGGTGCTCCAGGAACGGGAAATCCGGCGCGTCGGCGGCACCGAGCAGCTGGAGGTCGACGTGCGAGTCATCGCCGCGACGAACCAGGATCTCGACGCACTCGTCCGGGAAAAGCGCTTTCGGGAGGACCTCTTCTACCGCATCAACGTGATCGCCATCAAGATGCCGCCGCTGAGGGACAAGCGCGAAGACATCCCGTTCCTCGCGAACCACTTCCTGGCAAAATATACTAGGATGATGGGGAAGAAGATCCGGGAGATCTCTCCCGAGGCGATGCGCCAGCTGATGGACTACGCGTGGCCCGGAAACGTCCGCGAGCTGGAGAACGTCATCGAGCGGGCCGTCGCCCTGGAAACGACCGATCGGATCCTGCCCGGGAGCTTCAGCCGGGACGTCACCTCGCGGCCGGAGCCGGGCGCCGCGCTACCGGTGTCGCTGGAGGAGAAGGGAATCGACCTCGAGACCCAGCTCGAGCAACTCCGGGAACGGTTCATGAACGAAGCCCTGGCCCGCACGAACGGCGTGCAGACGCGCGCCGCGGAGCTGCTGGGAATGAGCTTTCGCTCCTTCCGTTATTTCGCCAAGAAGTACAATCTGATGGAAGGCCGCGACCCGAAGGAGGGTTTCGGCCGGTAGAGGAGCCGGTGGGCGCATCCTTCAGGGCGACGGGCGCCCCGCTCCGCCGCCGCCTCGCGGCGGCGTGCCTCGTCCTCGCGGTCGCCCTCCTGTTCCACAGGGTCCTGCTTGGCGAAGGACTCCTCTACTTCCGCGACGTCTCCCTGAACCACCTCCCCAGCCGGATTTACACCACGCCGCTCCTGCGCTCCGGGCATCTGGCTCTGTGGAATCCTTACCTATCGGGAGGGATGCCCTTCGCAGCGAATCCGAACAACCTGTTGCTCCACCCCATCAGCCTCCTGTTCCTGGCGCTTCCCGTGATGGTCGCCTTTCATGCTTCCATCCTCCTCCAGTACGTGCTGGCGGGCTGGGGAATGCTCCTGTGGGCAAGGGGAGAGGGCCTGCGGGAGGAAGCGGGCCTGGCAGGCGCCGTGACCTACGCCTTGGGCGGGGCCATGGCCTCCTGCGGCTCCCTCCAGAACCTCCTCTCCTCGTGGGCCTGGGTGCCTCTCGCTCTCTTCGCGGCTCAACGTCATCGGCAAAGCGGGAGCCGATGGGCGCTGCTCGGCTTCTCGGGCGCGGTGGGCGTGCAGGTCCTGGCGGGAGATCCGCTGGCGGCCGGCACCGCGCTCCTCCTCGCCCTCGCCGATGCGCGCTGGGGGGCGGGCGCGGAAGGGAAGCGGTTCGGACGCGCCGCCGGCCGACTGGCCGCGGGCTTCCTGCTGGGCTGCGGGATGGCGCTGGCTCAAGTGATTCCGGCGCGCGAGATGCTGATGGAATCGAGCCGGTCCTCCGGGGTTCCCTTCAAGGACGCGGCGGTCTGGTCGATCGCGCCGATCCGGCTGCTGGAGACGATCGTCCCGTCGCTCTACGGCGATCCCACGATGCTCCGCGTCACGAGTTATTGGGGAGGCTTGGTTTTCGAGAAAGGATACCCCTTCCTGCTGAGCATCTATGTCGGCGCGGTTCCGGTCCTGCTCGGCCTCTGCGCGCTGGGTGCGAAAGGCCGGCTCGCCAAGGCGCTCGGTGCGCTCACCGGATTCTTCCTGCTGGCCTCCCTGGGACCGCGGGGTTTCCTTTACACGGCGCTCTACCACGGAGTGCCGCTGCTGGCGAGCCTGCGGTACCCCTCCCGCTTTTTGATTCCGGCCTCGCTGTGCCTGTCGATGCTCGCGGCGCTCGGACTGGCGCGCTTTCGGGAGGAGTTGCCCCGCCGGAGGCTGGGTCCGGGGACGCGCCTGCTGCTGGGGGGGGCGGGACTCCTCGCCGCCGTCACGGCGGCCCTGGCGTGGTTCCCGCCCTGCCGGGAATGGCTCGTCGGCGGAGGATTGGGAGTCGCCGCGCACGTCGGCGCGGCGGAACTGGGGGTCATCACCGGCAAGATCCAAGTAGAGCTTCTGCGCTGCACGCTCCTGTCCGCCGGGGCGGGGGTCACGGTCCTGGCGCTCCGGAGGCTGCGGATGGGACCGGCGCTAGCCTCGCTTCTGGCGCTCCTCGCGATCGGCGTGGATCTGGTCTCGGCGAACTCCCACGTGAATCCCGTGGTGCCTCCGGCGTTCTACGAAGCGACCCCGCCGATCTTGAAGATCGTGGAGGACGCCAATCCGGCCAAGCGCGTCTACTCCGAGCCGCGCCCGGCGGGCTTCGCCGTGATGGCGCTGAGCGATTCCGCCTGGTGGGGCTACTACTGGGACCAGCTTACCGGCCGAGTGGGCACTTCGCTGCCACACCGGGTTCGGATGGCCTACGACAAGAGCACCGATCTCCTAAGTCCGCGCCGCGTCAACGAGCTCGCGGATCAGATGAGAGATCTCGACGCGAAGAGCCTCCGCCGGCTCGCCGAGATCGCGGAGGTCGGCACGCTGGCCACCTACCGGGAATTGAACGACCCGGGCCTCATTCCGGCGGGACAGGTCGCGAGGCAGACGAACGTTCCTCTGCGCTTCTACCGGACGCGGGACCCCTTGCCGAGGGCTTTTCTCGTCGCGCGCGCCCGACCGGAGAGGGGCAAAGCCCTCGAGGCGCTGACGCGCGACGACTTCGATCCGCGGGCGGAAGCCTACGTCGAAGGGATCCGCTCGGCGCGCGGCGATCCGGGGGCGGCGGGCAGCGCGCGCGTCGTGGTCGATGCGCCCGAGCGGTTGGTCGTGGAGGTTTCCGCCGCGCGGCCCGGCTGGCTCATCGTGACGGACAATTTCTATCCCGGATGGATCGCGCAGCGCGACGGAACGTCTCTGCCGATCCGGCGGGGAAATTTCCTGTTTCGAGCCGTGGAAGTCCCCGCCGGTGAGTCGCGCATCGTCCTGCGCTACCGCCCCCGCTCCTTTCTCCTCGGCGCCGCCGGCTCCCTGATCGCGCTGGGCGCCGGCCTCGGCTGGGCCTGGGCGCCTCGCAAGAAGGTTCCGGCATGAGCCGGATCGGGACGACCGGGACCCGGTTTTCATGGGGGCGCTGGGCCCTTCCCGTCCTCCTCGGTCTCACCCTTGGCGCGGCCGTCCTGCAGCCCATCCGCAGCTATGACCTGGGCTGGCAGCTGGCGGCGGGGCGCCTGATCGTGGAGGCGCGGGGAATCCCCGCCACGGATGTCTTCTCGTTCACGCGGGCGGGAACCCCCTGGCTCGATCATGAGTGGCTGTTCCAGGTGATCGCCTATCTGCTCTTCCGGGCCGGAGGATGGCCCGCCCTCCTGGCGCTCACCCTGCTCCTGGCGCTGGCCGCCTACGCGCTGATGGCTTGGATGCTGAAGCAGGAGGGCCTGGGAGGGGGAACGCTCTGCCTGCTCCTGGTCCTGTCGATCGCCGGGGCCCGCTTCCGATTCGACGCGCGGCCCGAGATGGTGTCCCTGGCCCTCTTGACGGTCCTCTTTTTTGCGTTGCACACGAGCCGGCGTTCCGCAGGGGCGATCTGGCTTCTTCCCCCTGTTTTCCTGCTCTGGGCCAACGTTCACCCCGGCGGCCTGCTCGGCGCGGCCCTGATGCTCCTCTGGCTGGCCGGAGAGCGGCTCCAGAGTTGGAGGGCGCCGCGCCCCTCCCGGGAACCGGGCCGCCTGGCGATCGCCCTCCTGTCGCCGCTCCTGCTCCTGGCCAATCCGGGAGGCTGGCGCCTCCTGAAGATCCCGTTCGAGATTCGCAGCATCGTGAAGTCGGGCCATGCCCCGAACCTGGAATGGGCGCCTCCCGCCTTCGCCCAATTCCCGCTGTTCTACCTTTCGGTGATCGCCGGCTTGGTGGTTCTTGGCGCGGGGATCCGACGCATCGATCTCCCCGCCGCGCTGGTCGCGCTGGCGGCCGCGGTCCTCGCCTTCCAGCACCTCCGGAACATCGGATTCTTCTTCCTGCTTCTTCCCATCGCGCTGGCGAGGCCCGCGGCGTTCCTGGAGGATCGGATGCGGATTCCGCGCCGCGAGAGCCGCCTCCTCGCCGCGACGCTTCTGCTCTTGGTCGCGGCCCATTTCTTCCAGGCGAACCGGCTCGCCGCGCGCGGCGGATTCTTGGACCCGGTCGAGCCGCGCGCGGCCGTCGACTTCATCGAGACGCGGGGAATCGGCGGGAGACTGTTCAACGACGTTCTTTTCGGCGGGTACCTCGTCTGGCGGCGATATCCCGAACACCGCGTGTTCATCGACGGACGGAACGAGATCTACGACTCGCTGCTTGCCGAGATTTTCGACGCCGTCAATGACGGAGAAAAGTGGAAGCTCCTCATGGAGCGTTATGGAATCGACGCGGCCCTTCTCCGGCGCGGCCAGATGCAGGCGGTGCGCTATCCCCCCTCCGTTCCGGGAGGCGCGGTGACGACGGAGCTGCGCGCCTTCTCAGCATCTCACTTTCCGGCCTCCCAATGGGCCCTGGTCTATTGGGACGAGCGCGCCCTTCTTTTCGTCCGGCGGAACGACCCGGCGGCCCGTCCCCTCCTCCAAGCCGAATTCCGGGTCAATCCCGACGACATCCCTCACACCCTCGCGCTGCTCTCCCGCGGCGATCTGGATCGGCGGGAGGTCCTCGAGGAGATGGATCGGAAAATCGGCCAGGAGCCCGATTCCCCGACGGCGCTCAGGCTGCGGGAGATGTTCCGGCGGGTGAAGGTTCCGGGACGGGAGAACCTGATGACAGGAGGTGTCAAGGCGGGCCTTCCGAGCTGACACTAATTGTTGCCCGACCCGCTTTCCGTTCTGTTCGTAATCCTGTAACGTACAAAATATCAATGGGTTAGATTGCCACCTGCGGCCGTCCTGGCGCTGGCATCGGCATTGCTCCACAGCCACGGCAGGAGGTGAGACTCACATGAGACATCAGAAAGGTTTCACGTTGATCGAGCTGTTGATCGTCGTGGCCATCATCGGGATCATCGCGGCCATCGCGATCCCGAACCTGCTGAACGCGATCGATCGCGGCAAGCAGAAGC
>DASYRE010000042.1 GCA_036004685.1 Candidatus Polarisedimenticolia bacterium
CAGAGCGTCGCGTACCCAAGGCGGTACGCAAGCGAGGCGCAACGCGGCGAGCCGGGATGGATCGGGGGCCGAATGTAACATGATTTTTGAGACGCGACACTAGTGGAAGTCGGTGATCAGGACTACGTCCTGGTTCTCGGAGCCGAAGGTGAAGACGACGCTCTTGGAGTCGCGGGCCCAGCGGGAGATCGTGATCTCGCCGGTCTTGAACTCGGTCAGCCGGGCGGGCGGCCCGACCGCCCCGGGATTCAGAAGCCATAAGCTGTCCTTCTGGCCGAGCCGGCGACGCAGCAGGAGCCTCTTGCCGTCGGGCGACCATTCATGGCCACGGAGGCGACCTTCGGTGAAGCGCGTCAGCTGCGCGGCGTCGTCCTTCGCGATCGACCGGCGCATGAGGTTGAAGCCGCTGGCGCGGTCGATGTAGGTCACGGCCTGCCCGTCGGGCGTCCACTGCAGGTCCTCGGCGCCAGGAGGAAGCAGGAAGGACGCAACGGGCTCCCCGCCTTCGGCAGGAATGACGATACGCCGCGGATAGGCCCGGCCCTCGACTTCATCCCGCTTCGTGTATATCAGGAGGCGGCCATCGCGCGTGGTGGCCACCGTTCCTCTGAGCAACTCGGTGACGAGAAGCCGGGGCTCCCCTCCGGCTATGTCCACTGCCCATAGCGCCTGCGGTTCACCCACCTTGTTGAAAAACACCGTCTTGCCGGACTCAGAGAGCGCCACGAAGAGTTCTCCCGGGCCGTCGGTCAGCTTCCGGAGACTGCCACCGTTGGGATCAATCCGCCACAGATGGAGGACTCCCCCCTTTTCCGCTTGGGTGAAGACGATGCCAGCGCCTTCGGCGAACGTCAGGTCGACGACATAGACCCCTTGGGTCGTAAGCTGTCTCCGGCCGGAGCCGTCGCGCTCCATGCGCCAGACGAACATCGCATCCCCCTGGGGAGCCGTGAAGGCGATCGGGCCACCGCCCAATGGCGCGATGAATTCGACCGACGCGGCGCCTCCCGAAGCGAAGGTGAGCGGCTGCGCCTCCCTCCCGGGCTCCAGCGAAGCCACCCAGACATTGCGAATGCCGGTCCGGCGGATGGCGGCGATAGAATTCCCGTCGGAGGAGAGGGAAAGGCGCGTGTATCCATCCAGATCGGTCGTCATCTTGCGGGCCGCTCCCTCCGGGAAGGACAACCGGTAGATCTGGCTGCCGCGCGAGCCGAGGACGAAGGCGCTTACGAAGATGGCGCTGCCGTCTGGAAGCCAGCCGAGGCTGTCGGCATAGAGCCAGGTCTGCGAACCGACGTTTTTCCGCTCTCCGCTTTCCACGTCGATCGCGGCGATCCAAGTATGAAGTCCGCCCACCGCGCTGGCCATCGTCATTGCGATCCGCCTGCCATCCGGAGACCAAGCCGGTGAGGCGTGGAGGTTGAGCGGGTCGAAGGTCTCCGGACCCTTGATGCGGATCAGCTCGCGCTCCTTGCCCGTCTCCAGCTCCGCGATGACGAGGGAATCCCCCTCGCCGAGCAGGCCCCGCCGGAAGCAAATCCGCTTCCCGTCGGGGGAGAAGGTTAGGGCGGAGTCCACGTCGAAGGCGACTTTCCGCGGGGTACCTCCCAGCGACGCGACCTGGAATAGAGCGCTGTAGTTGGGAGACTGGGGGTCCCGGTTGAGGAAGTAGAGGTAGTCGCCGTCTGGGGAAAAGCTGATCCCCCCGAACGCGAACTCCTGTGGCGGAAGGACCTGCGCGTCGCTTCCCGTGCGCACCTGGCGCACGTTGAGCGACGCACGATCGCCGACGGACGTGACATAGGCCAGGTAGCGGCCGTCGCCGGAAAGGACCGCCTCGTCGAGGTCGTTCCGGCTCATGAGGGTGGAGATCTTCATCTGCTGGGAGACCGGCGCGGAGGAGGGCTCCGATCCAGTCCGCCCGATGAGGCTGTAGAGTCCGACAGCGAGGCCGCCGAGCCCCAGGAGGGAGGCCGCGGCGATCCAAGCCGCGAGGCCCTTTCGCCGGGCGGGCGGCACACCGAGGGCGCCCGAGGTCACGGTGCCCGCGGAAGTGGCCGAGGCGGAGAGGGAGTCGTATTCGTCCACCACCTCGTGCAGATCGATGGCCAGATCCTTCATCGACTGATAGCGCTGTTCAGAGCTCTTGGCCAGGCAGCGTCGGATCAGCCGACGGACCTCGGCGGGTACGTCTGGATTCAGCTCCTCCACTGGCGCCGGCCGCTCGCGGAGGATGCGCTGCATGGTCTCCACGTCGGTGTCGGCAACGAAAGGACGCGTCCGGGTGACGGCTTCGTAGAGAATGCAACCCATTGAAAAGATGTCGGACCGATAATCGACCGGCTTCCCCTGCACCTGCTCGGGGCTCATGTAGCCGACGGTGCCCAGCACGACTCCGCCACCGGTAACCCCCTCCGTCGGCGCGCTTGTCAAACCCTCGCTCGAGTCCATTGGCCTGTCCGTGAGCTTGGCTAGACCGAAGTCCAGCACCTTGGCGAAGCCGTCCTTCGAGATCATGATGTTGGCGGGCTTGAGATCCCGGTGAACAATCCCGGCGGCATGGGCCTTGGCGATACCCTCGGCGGCCTGGCCGAGCCACCCGAGGAGGGTCTTCACGTCGGTCTTCTCGTGATGGATCTTCTGGCCGAGGGTTTCGCCGCTGACCAGCTCCATCGAGATGAAATGCACAGAGTCGGAGCCGGGCTTCACGACGCCCTTGCCGATCTCGTGGATGGTGACGATATTGGGATGGTTTAGCGAAGAGGCTGACTTGGCCTCCGTGACGAACCGCCGGAGGCGCTCCTCATTGCGGACGAGGTGTGGGGGAAGGATTTTCAGAGCAACGCTGCGCTCGAGCGTCTCGTCCTGCGCGATGTAGACCTCACCCATGCCGCCGGCGCCGAGGGGGCCGACGATGCGGTAGTGGGAGATCCGGTCCTCAGGCTGGAGGCTGCTGCTCACCTTCGCGGTCTCCCGGGCTCCATCATTCCCGGTGGAGCTTCATGACGCCCCCGGCCTCATCGGGCTCCAGCGTCCACATTTCTAGTGTACACAAAAAACAGGACTTATTCCCAGAATCAGGTGCAGTGATCAGTGGCTTGTCCGCAGGGCCGTCGTCCGGGCTATTCGCCTCAACGTCCTGGCATTTACCCGCAGTCTCTTCGTGTTTCCCCCAACCCATGGGTCGTTCGTTTCCTCGCCTCCGCGACCGCTGGGACAGCTACCTGGCCGGGACGACCTTCCCGAGGCAGGACTCACTCCTGCTGGATCAGCGATAAGCATCGGGCAGAGCCGGGCGTCGCGGGGATCGTCGAGAAGGCTGTGCTAGAGTGTTCGCCGCATGATGGAATCGAGCGCCGGACGGACGGAAGAGGATCTCTTCGAGGCGAATCGCCGCTTCTACGACGCCATGTGGGCGGGAGCGCGACTCGTCACGGCCGAGCGCTTCAACACCTGGCCCCTGGTCCGCTCGCTGCTCACGCCGTCCTCCCGGCTGGAAGTGGGCCCCGGCCTCCGGCCCCGCCTGCCGATCGCCGGCACCCACTTCCTGGACGCCAGCGCTCCGGCCCTGGAGGTGCTGCGCGGGCTGCAAGGGCGGGTGGCGCTCGGGCGCATCACGGCGCTTCCCTATCCCGACGGCTGCTTCGATCCGGTCTGCGCGCTCGACATCATCGAGCACGTCGACGACGAGCACGGGGCATTCGCGGAGCTGGTGCGGGTGACGGCCCCGGGCGGCTCGCTGCTGTTGTCCGTGCCGCTTCATCCGTCGCGCTGGACCACTTTCGATGATTTCGTGGGGCACCGGCGGCGCTACGAGCCCGGACGCCTGCTGGAGACGCTCGACCGGCACGGATTGACGGTCGAGCGCAGCGCCGGGTACGGGATGCAGCCCAAATCCTCGCGCCTGCTCGATTTCGGGATGTGGTGGCTCCAGCATCGGAGGGATCGCGCCATGTGGTGGTACAACCACGTGATCATGAGGATCGGGCTGCGGTTTCAAAAGAAGCTGGCGGTCGTCCCCGGGATGATCGACATGGAGGAAGTGGACGAGATCCTGCTCGTCTGCCGGAAGAACGGAGCCCGCGGGCAGGGCGCCGGGGAACCAAAAGTTTCGGCAGGGATCACTGGCAGACGACCATGAGATCCACCGGAAAAGTGTCGGAGGCGACGAGATCCATGCTCTCGGGACTCTGGCACATGCCCCAGCCGTTGTGCCGCCGCAACTCCACGCGGATCCCGGTGATCCGGTAGGAGGGCCCCCATCCCGGCGCCGCCGCCGCGTCCCGGCAGAAGACGGCGTCGTAATGCCCCGAATAGACCGTGCCTCCAAGCTTTCCTCCCACCCACTCGAATCCGAGCCCATTGCTCTCCGGGACCACGGTGCCGCATTGGTTCTTCTCCAGGATCGGTTTCCCGCCCTCGCGCAGAAGGTAGCTGAAGAGCCGCATCGTCTCTCCCGCCTTCACCGAGCGGTAGATCGGATACTCCAGGTTGAACCGCCCGTAGTCGCAGTTGCAATCGGGGGAGGCGTGGAACGACATCGCGACCGTGAGCTTCCCCGCGGCGGGCTTCGGCGGCGCCGCCACGGCGATTTCGTTGCGATCCGTCCGGACGGGGGAGGAAGGACAGGTGAACAGAAGCGTCCGCGGCAGCTTGGCCACGCCGTTGAATATCTTGTCGCCCGCGGGATTGGTCACCGTGTACAGGACAGCCGGGACGCGGACGACTCCGGCCGAAGACTTCGGACAGGTGAGCGTCATGCGGCTCTGCGCAATTCCCTGAAGGCCTTCGAGCGTTCCGCTGGCCTCCCAGTAGTTGCGCGGCGAGATCTTGCCGTTCTCATCGAGGAGCGCGGGAAAGATCCGTCCCCCGGCCGGCTTCAGCAGTTTGTAGGCGAAGCTCACCGTGACGTATTTGCCCGCTTCGAACTTGGCCGAAAGCGGTCCCTGGATCACGCGGGCCGCCGTGTCGATTCCGGCGACCTTCACCACTCCCTGCGGGGCCGCCGCGCGGTCGGGTTCTCCGAAACGGATCTCGACCGGCGACGAAACGGGATAAGGAGCCTGCCGCACGGCGACGTAGCGACGGGGAGCGCCCTTGACGGGATAGGCGCCCAGATCGATCTGGAACGTGCGCCATTCCTGCCCGGAAGCGGGCGGCTCGATCGACGCCTGGCACAGGAGCGGGGCGGTCTGGAAGCCGGCGGAGGGATTGCCGGCGCGCAGCTCCCAGAGGGCGGATCCGGCGCCGGAGCTCGCGGGCTTCCATCGCAGCTGCAGGACGCCCGCCTCGTCGACGGAAAGATGGTCCGTCCAGGATCCTTCCTGGGTGAGGACGTTCCAGCTCCAGGCTTCGATCCGCGGGGCCGCGAGGGCGACCGGGCCGGCGCCGCTCCCCGCGCCGGCGCTCCCGCCTGTTCCCCGTTTGACGAACGGCGGGGGCCGGCGCGGCGGTCGGCTCAGTGGCGCGCTCTGCTCCCGCCCTTCGGCGGCGGGCCGGAAGGCCGGGACGCGCCCCTCGGAACCCGTGGAAGGCGGGGCGGCGCGATTCGGAACGACCGGAGAGCGGCCCGCCGGAGGCGCGAGCCGGCGGATCACCCGATCGCCGCGGAATCCTGGCTGGAATTCGAGCCAATCGCTCCAGGGACCCGGCGGATCGGCGCAGCGCGCCCGGAGCCGCCATCGTACGCTTCCGGGCGCGGCGGCGGAGAACCATCCTGCGTCGAGGCTCTCCTTGCCCTCCGGACCGGAAAGAGTTCGGCGCGCTTGCGGAGAAGGTTCCCTCCAGCGACGGGACGCCGCATCCCACGCGGACAGCTCCACCGCGTAGCGCCGGATGGTGGCGCCCCGTGGAGGATGGATGACGAGGTCCATCCGCCCCGAGGTGCCTCTCGGCATTTCGACCCGGGGAGGACCGGTGCCCTTCCGGGCTTCGCGCGAGACGGCTCGCCCGCCGGCGAACGCCCGCGAATCTCGTTGGGCGCCGAGACCGAGAGTCGCCGCGGCCAGCCAGGACCCCAGGACGAGCGCGATGCCGCGCCGCATCCGGCCGGGCACTCTGCGTTTCGTCAAGAGGAGGCGCACCGCGGAGCCTAGGGAGACGGCTTGCGGGTCGGGGCCGAGCGCAGCTGCCCTTCGGGCGGCTCCTTCGGAGCCGCGGCCAGCCTCCGGCCGAACATCTTCCATTCGCTCCACGGGGCTTCCAATCCGTCGATCTTGACACGCAGCCGCCAGCGGACTGCGGCGGGGGCCTGCTCGTCCAGCCATGAGCTTGGAAGCGTGGCGCTCAGCGAGCCGTCCGGGTCGGCCTCGATCGTCCGGGAGATCGCCTCCGACCAGTTCTGAGCGGCGCCGTCGTAGAACGACAATTCCAGGAGGTAGCCGGAAGGAAGGCCTCCGGACGGAGGGAGGATCTGGATCGGGACGTCGGCTTCGTAGACCTTCCGCTCGGGATCCTTCACCGTGGGGGACAGCCCGGCGGCCCCCCCGCCGCGCGGCGCGGCTTTCGGGAGATGCAGCCGGCGGGCCGCTTCCGGTGACGAAGCTTCGGCGGGAGATGCTGCGCGGGGCGGGGCGGCCTCGGATCGGAAGCGGGCGTTGAACACCCGCCAGGCGCTCCAGACGACCGGATCCCGGCTCGCTCGGGCGCGCAGGCGAAACCGCCGTGGGTCGGGGGAGGATTCCCCGAGCCATTCCACCGGCAGAACCCCGGCGACCCGTCCGTCCTCTCCGGCGGCGACGGACCGGACCTCCGGGGAGGCCCATCCCTGCGCCGCTCTATCCCACGACGAGATTTCGAGGATGTACTCCGCCGGCAGGCCCCCTTTTTCCGACGCCGGGGGCGCGAGGCGCAGTGGCACCTCCTCCTCGTAAAGCTTCGCTTCCGGCTCCTCGATCGCCGGCGCGAACGCGGCGGCCGCGGCTTTCGTGAGGCTCCTGAGGGCCCGGCCGCCGCCGTCCCTGGTCTGAGCTTGGGCGGGAGCGGCCAGGACGGCCGCGATCAGGACCCACTCGATCCGTCGCCCCCGCGATCCCGCAAGTCGTCTCGACATGGCGATTCCTCCTTGGTCGTCACTCGATAAACACGGAATCGCCCCGGGGAAGGGGCCGCATCACCCGAGGATTACCCGGACTTCGTGGGTGCGCCCGTCGTCGACCAGGGGAATCGAGGCTTCCGGGGGAAGAACCGACGCGTCGAGGCGGAGATCGACGACCCCGCGACAAACGGAGCGGGGGTTTTCCACGGTGATCCGGTAGCGCGCCGAGCCGTGGCGATAGACGATCTGGTAGCCCTTCCAGGCCCGCGGGATGCACGGATCGATGCGGAGCTCGGCGCCTCGCTTGCGAAATCCCAGAATCGACTCGATTCCGGCCCGGTAGAGCCAGCCCGCCGCCCCCGTGTACCAGGTCCAGCCGCCGCGCCCCGCATGGGGCGCCTCCGAGTAGATGTCGGCGGCGACCACGTAGGGTTCGACCTTGTAGCGGCCGGCATCGCCCATCCGGACGGCGTGGCGGATCGGACTGAGGAGGTCGAACAGATGGTAAGCCCGATCGCCGTCGCCGAGCTCGGTGAAGGCCACGACCGCCCAGGTCGCCGCGTGGGTGTACTGGCCGCCGTTCTCGCGAATCCCCGGCGGATATCCCTTGATGTAGCCGACGTCGAGCGGCGTCCGGTCGAAGGGAGGGGTCAGCAGGAGGAGCAGCCGATCCTCACGGCGCAGGAGACGGGACTCCAGCGAATCCATGGCGCGGCGCGCCTTCTCCGGGTCGGCCGCCCCGGAGAGGACTGCCCACGACTGGGAGATCGAATCGATGCGGCACTCTTCGTTGGCCGCCGATCCGAGCGGCGCTCCGTCGTCGAAGAAGGCGCGCCGGTACCAGTCTCCGTCCCAGCCCTCGCGGTCCAGGGAGGCCTCCAGGCCGGCGGCCGCCGCGCGCCATCGCGCGGCGCGCTCCTCGTCTCCCCGCCCTTCGGCGATGGGGACGAACTGCCTGAGATTGACGAGCAGGAACCAGCCGAGCCACACACTTTCACCCCGGCCCTCCCGACCGACACGGTTCATTCCGTCGTTCCAGTCTCCGGTGCCGATCAACGGCAGGCCGTGCGCGCCCGTCTCGAGGCTCCGATCCAGCGCCCGGGCGCAATGCTCGTAGAAGGCCGAGCGCTCCCCCGACTCGCGGGGCGCGTAGTAGGCCTCCTGCTGGGAGGCTTCCAGGGGCGGCCCCTCGACCCAGCCGGCCTGCTCGCCGAGCAGCGCGTCGTCGCCGGTGGTGCGGAGGTAGTGCACGGCGGCATAGGGGAGCCAGAGGCGATCGTCCGAGATGCGCGTCCGGACCCCCCGTCCGGTGGGCGGGTGCCACCAGTGCTGCACGTCCCCTTCGGGAAACTGGCGGCCGGCGGCCCGCAGAAGCTGCGCGCGAGGGATGTCGGGACGCGCGATCGCCAGCGCCATCGCGTCCTGGAGCTGATCCCGGAAGCCGTACGCTCCTCCCGACTGGTAGAGCGCGGAACGGGACCAAAGGCGGCAGGAGAGGGTCTGATAGAGAAGCCACCGGTTGAGCAGGAGATTGGCGGAGGGATCCGGGGTCTGGACCTCGATCGCGCCCAGAACCTGGTCCCAGTGCTCGCGAACCTCCCGCAGGAGGAGGTCGAAGCCGATGCGGCGGTATCGCTTCACGAGGGAGCGCGCTTCTTCGCGGCTCTCTCCCTGGCCCAGAAGGAACAGGATCTCGGCGCGTTGGCCCGGCTCGAGCTCGAGGCCAGTCTGCAGGGCGGCGCACGGATCGAGTCCCGCTCCGAGGCTCCCCGAAAGCTCTCGCCCCCGCTCGAGCGAGGCGGGATGATCGAGCCCGGAATTCCGGCCCAGGAACTCGAGCCGATCCCCGGTCCAGGACGCCTGCAGGCCCCCGAGATCGGCGAAGGCGATCCGCTCGGCGAACTCCCCGTTCCAGGCGTTGGTCGCGAAGATCGCCCGGGTCTCGGGATCGAGCTCGGTGACGACGTAAGGGGCGGAGTGCGCGCGGCCGACCCCGAGGACCCATTCCACGTACGCGGTCACCGAGAGCCTTCTCCGGCGCGAGCTGCGGTTCACGACGATCAGGCGGGAGATCTTGATCGGATCGCGAGGCGGCACGAGCTGCACCAGATCGAGGCCGATCCCGTGGGAGGCGTGCTCGAAGCGGCTGTAGCCCTGGCCGTGGCGGGCGACGTAGGGCGCGGAGTCCTGCCGGATCGGCAGGCAGGTCGGACTCCAGATGCGGCCGCTGTCGGCGTCCCGCACGAACAGGATCTCGCCGGGAGGGTCGCTGACCGGATCGTTCGACCAGGGAGTGAGACGGTTTTCGCGGCTGTTGACCGACCAGGTGAATCCGGAACCCGATTCGGAGACCTGGAATCCGAAGTCGGGATTGGCCACGACGTTGATCCAGGGGGCGGGGGTCCATTGCCCTTTGCCCAGGGCGACGACGTATTCGCGGCCGTCGCGCGTGAACCCGCCCAGGCCGTTGAAAAACAGAAGATCGGGAAGGTCGGCGCCGGCCGTCTCCTCCTTCTCGCGGTTCGAGCGCGGCGGCGAAGTCACGGGCTCCTGCCGCGAAAGCTCCAGGCGCGTCGTCTGCTCGAAGAGGGTGCCGCGCCGCGGCAGGATCACCACCCGCGCCGCGGAGCGGAGCAGAGTCCGATCCCGCGGAGCCAGAAGATCCTCCCGCAGGACGAAGACGCCGCCTCGCCGGATGCGGGCCTCATGCCCCGCCGCGAGCTGGCTGGCCCGGACCATCGCCTCGAGCGAATCCTGCAGGTCCTGGACGTAGGAGGGCCCTTTGGCGTTCAGCACGATCAAATCGGCGGCGATCCCCTTCAGGCGCCAGTACTCATGGGCCCGCAACATCTGCCTCACGACCTCCCGGTCTTCGTCCCGCTCGATGCGCACGAGCGCGATCGGCAAGTCTCCGGAGATCCCGTGGGCCCAGAGTCCCTCCACTCCCCCGCGGCTCGCGGCGAGGACCTGGGGCTCGGCGCGCAGGGTGCGGTCGGCGTACAGGAGACGGTTGGCCAGGCGCTGGAAGAGGTGGGCCTCGTCCCGGCCGATCTTGAGGTGATGCAGCTGAATCTGCGCCTGCGTCCAGGCGAGCGAGCTGGCGCGGTCGAACGTGGCCAGATGGCGGTATTTCTCGCCGATCTCGAGGGCCGCCTCGCGCGACTCCGCGACGAGCGTCGTGAAGACGAGGTGCAGCGTCCCCCGCGGCGGAAGGCTCACGCGCCGCCGCAGGCTGACGATCGGATCCAGGACCGTTCCCGCCGTGTTCGAGAGCGGCGCGCCGCTGGTCACCGCGATCGGGGCCCGGACGCCTCGGCCGCGCCCGAGGAACCGGGCGCGATCGCTTTCGAACTGGAGCGCGCCGCCCCCCTCCGTGTCCGCCGCGCAGACATGGGCGAGCCACAGCCGCGGGTCTTCTTCGGACCGGGGCCGGCGGCTCGCGAGCAGCGTCTCCTGCTCGGCGACGAACTCCGTCTCCACGAAGAGATTGGAAAAAGCGGGATGGGCCTCGTCGGCCGCCTGGGGAGCCAGGACCACCTCGGCGTAGGACGTGAAGTCGATCTCGCGCCTCCGGCTCTCCAGGTTGATCACCGTGAGGCGGCGAAGCTCGGCGTCGTCCTCCGGGGAGACGACGAGCTCGAGGGCGATCGAAAGGGAGCGATCCTCGCGGGTGATCTTGGCGCGGTCCTCGGCATAGATGACCTCGTAGCGATCCGCTTCCGTGCCGCTCGGCTGGAACCCGGCCGACCAGATCTGCCCCGTCTGCGCGTCGCGGAGGAACAGGAACGTCCCCCAGTCGTCCCGGGTCGTGTCTTCGCGCCACCGGCTGATCGCCAGATCGTTCCAGCGGCTGAATCCGGAGCCCGCGGCGGTCACCATGACGGTGTAACGGCCGTTGGAAAGGACGTGGCTGCGAGGCGTGACGTCGTGCGGCGATTCGAGACGGCGCAGCGCCAGGGGGGCGAGCTCGCGAACGATGGCGGGGCCGCGAACCTCCTCGCCGCGCGGGCGAGTCACGGCGACCGCCCGGGGCGTGCGCTCCTGGAGGAGCAGCTCGGCCGCCTGGATCATGGGGTGCGAATGAAACCGCCTCGGGATGAGATGGTCGTGGACCACGTTTCCCAAGGAGACGATCGTCATCCCCTGATGATGCGCCATGTAGGCGTACACCACCGCCCTCCGGGCGCTCTCCGGGAGCCGGGAGCGGGTGTAATCGAGCGCGTCATAGAACCCATAGGAGCCGCGCGCGCCGGCCTTCTCGAGGCCCGCGAAATTGTCGAGCGCGCCTCGGGGATCCAGCATCGCGGCGAGGGCGGTGGCGTAAGGCGCCACCACCAGGTCCTCGCGCAGGCCTCGCTTGAGCCCCAGCCCCGGCACGCCGAACGCCGAATACTGGTAGGTCATCTCGGCATCGCGAACGCTGTAGGCCGACTCGGAGACTCCCCAGGGGACGCCGCGCTCCGCGCCGTATTGGATTTGGCGGCCTACGGCGAGCCGGCAGGTCAGATCCAGGAGGCTGCGCTCCGGCTGGCGCATCACGAGAAGCGGCATGAGGTATTCGAACATCGAGCCCGACCAGGAGACGAGCGCGGCGCCGCGACCCACCGGGGTGAGCGCGCGGCCGAGGAGGAACCAGTGCTGCGGCGGCACGTCCCCCTTGGCGATGGCGACGAAGCTCGCGAGCCGGGCCTCGGAGGCCAGCAGATCGTACGTCGCGTCGTCGAGGATGCCGTCCGTCGCCCGGTAGCCGATCGAGAAGAGCTTGCGCGGCGCATCGAAGAGAAAGCTGAAATCCATCTCCTGGGCCATCGCTTCCGCCCGCGCGGCGATCGCCTCGAGCCGCGCGGCGGCGCCGTTCATCGCATTCTCGGATGATGGGCCGGGCGCGCTGAAGGCGTCGCCGTCCTCCAGATCGCGGACATGACTGTGTATCGAATCGCGCAGCGCCCGGGCCCAGATCATGGTCTCGCCTCCGGCGGGGAGGGAGGCGCCGAGGGCGATCTCGAAGAGACCCCCAACTCGCGCCTCCAGCTCGCGCAGCCGCCGCCGCCGTTCGTCAAGCGACCCGGGAGGGTCGGTCAAGAGAGCCGACATTCCTTCGGCGGCCCGGCGCAGGCCCGGGGGCGCATGATTTCCCGAAGCGAGCGCCTCGCGCTCCGGCAACGAATCCAGGAGCAACCGGTGAGCGTCCTTGATGCCTTTGAACGCGGAGGAATCGAGGAGCGGGGCGCGAGCCAGCTCGCGGCACGATTGTGCGAGCGCGATGAGGTTTCCGGCGAGATTGCCGCTGTCCACCGTCGAGACGTACATCGGCTCCAGGGGGCGGAGATCCCGCGTGTCGTACCAGTTGAAGAAGTGGCCGCGGAAGCGCCGCAGGCGATGCATGCTGTCGAGCGCCGCCTCGAGGCGCTCCGTCGCTTCCAGCCCTCCGATCCACCCGAAATCGCGGGCGGTCACCACGCTCAAGAGGTAAAGGCCGGCGTTCGTCGGGGAAATCCGGTGGGCCTCCACCGGCTTGGGATCCTCCTGGAAGTTGTCCGGCGGGAGGGCGTGATCGTCCGGGTCGACGAAGGCCTCGAAGAAGCGCCAGGTCTGGCGGGCGATCCGCCGCAACAACTGCGACTCGGCCCCGGAGAGCGCCTGGGACGCGGGCGCCTCCCGGGGGATGCTGAGGCGCCAGGCGACGAGAGGGGACATCGCCCAGAGCAGGAGGAACGGCGCGGCGGCCGGCAGGCCGGGCGCGTTGAAGGCGATGACCGGCAGGGCGGCGCCGGCGGCGAGCACCACGCCGTGGCGCAGCTCCCACGCGAAGGTCTTCAGGCTCAGCCCGGATCCCCGGCCGGCTTGGGCCGCAGTCTCCCACTCCAGGAGGTGGCGCTTGGTGAAGAAGAGGCGCCCCAGCGTTCGGACGATGGCATCGCCCATGAGCCAGCTCTGGTGGGCGAGCATGGCGATCGATAGAAACGATTGCGACAGGGCGGTAACGGCGTCCCTTCCCACGGCCCGGAAGTAGCTGCGCTTGGAAAAACCCCGGCGCCGGAGAACGAGGCCGTCCAGGATGGGGATGCAGAAAGGCAGGACCAAGGATCCGAAGGCGAGACCGCTCCACAGGAGGCAGGGAGCCGGGGGAAGGACCCAGGCGACCACGGCGAGGAGAAACGCCGACGGCGCCAGGAGGCTGCGCCTCAGGTTGTCCACCATCTTCCAGCGGGCGTGGCCGGTCATGCGGATCTTCCGCGCCCGCTCCGACCCGCTCCTCGCGGTGCCCAGGATCCATGGCAGGAGCTGCCAGTCGCCCCTCACCCAGCGATGCAACCGGCGGGCGGCCACCAGGTAGCTTCGTGGGAATTCCTCGAAGAGATCCAGATCGGTCGCCAATCCGGCGCGGGCGAACGAGCCTTCGAAAAGGTCGTGGCTGAGCAGCGCGTTCTCGGGAGTCTTGCCCTGAAGCGCGGCTTCGAAGGCATCGACGTCGTAGATTCCCTTCCCCGTGTAGGAGCCCTCTCCGAAGAGATCTTGATACACGTCCGAGACCGCCGCGGCGTAAGGATCGACCCCGCCGGGTCCCGAAACGATGCGCTGGTAGGCGGTGCTGGACGGCCCGGTCGGCAGCGAGGGGGTGACGCGCGGCTGGAGAATCGCATAACCCTCCACGACCCGGCCCTTCCGGCGATCGTAGCGAGGGCGGTTCAAGGGGTGGGCCATCGTCCCGACCAGACGATGGGCGACTCCCTGGGGAAGCCGGGTGTCGGCGTCGAGGGTGAGCACATACTTCACCCCCTCGGGCGCCCAGGGCGGGCGGCCCTGGACCGGCATGAACGTCGTGTCGCGGGCGCCGCGCAGGAGCCGGTTCAGCTCATGGAGCTTGCCCCGTTTTCTCTCCCAGCCCATCCACTTTCCTTCCCGGTCGTTCCACAGGCGCCGCCGGTGCAGCAGGAGAAAAATCTCTCCGCCGGGACGGGTCCCGTGCCGACGGTTCAGGTCGCGTATCCCGTCGGCCGCCGCCGAGAGGAGCTCCTCGTCCTCCGGCATCCGCTCCTGGTCCGCGTCCGTCCAGTCGGTCAGGAGGGCGAAGTGAAGGTGACCCTTCGGGTTCGCCAGGAAATGCACTTCCAGCCGCTCGATCTCCTCCGCGACGTCGGCGCGGCTCGTCAGGAGCGTGGGGACGGCGACCAGGGTCCGCAGGGGGGCGGGCACGCCGTCGGTGAAATCGAGCTTAGGGAGCAGGCGAGGCGGGAGAAGCCAGGGAACGATGCGGTGCATCAGGGCGACCGCGACTTCGGAGATCGGCACCAGGCCGAGAGCGGCAAGCCCGACGAGCCAGGAGCCCGGCACGCCGGCCGCCCGGGTCCACGAGAGCAGCCCCCCAAGGGCCCCTCCGGCGAGCAGGAAGATTCCTCCGAGATAGGCGGCGAGGGCGCGCGCGCGATAGACGCGGCGCAGGCGGATGCGCCACGGGACGCGGAAGCCGATCCGTTTCTCGAACGCGCGGCGGCCCCCGGCGACGAGGTAATGGCCGACGTCCTCTTCGGCGCGCGCCGGCAGGCGATCGAGCGCCGCGACGCCCCCGCCCGCCTCGGCCGCCTTCTCCCCGGCGTCGCGCGCCAGCCGCGCCGCCTCGCGGGCCACCTCGATTTCCGGACGACCCGAGCGGCGGGAGAGCAGCTCGATGCGTGCCCGGTACTGATCGCGCGTCGCGAAATCCATGGCGGCGAAGCCGGGGGAGGACCGCAGCACGTCGTCCACCAGGCTCACGCTCTCGAAGAAAGCCTGCCATTCGATGGAGGACATCCATCGCATGCTCGTGATGATGTTCCGGACCGTCACGTTCGCCGCGGCCTGGGCCTGATGCTCCGAGGCGACCGCCTCCTCCGCCGAGGTCCCCTGGGCGCCCAGCTTCGCTTCGAGCCAGGCCATCGCCGGCTGGAGCGACGGGTCCTCGCCGCGAAGACGCTGGATCAGCTGCACGGCGAACGCCCGATCCAAAGACGCGTCGTCCAGCTCCGCCAGGGCGTCCTCCGGGCGCTCGGCGTCCCGGCCGAGCCCCAGCAGCCGGTCGGCGAGAGCGTCGGCGCGCGCCCGCCCGTGGCGCGAGCGGATGATCAGCACCGCGAGCCGGCGCAGATTTTCCACGAGCGCGACGCGCAGGTGGATGGCCACCGCCCAGAGCTCCCCGATGGTCAGAACCTGGACGCGTTGGTAGGCGCGGACGAACCGATGGAGCGTCTCCAGCTCGAACCGGCTGTCGGTATGGGCGACGTAGGCCCACGCGAGCCCGTAGACGCGCGGGTATCCGGCGAGGTGGCCGGAGGCGATTCTCGGCAGCAGCCGGTAGTAGCCTCCCGGAAGGTGATCCCGGATATCCCGGAGCTGCTGATCCACGACGTGAAAATTGTCGAGGATCCACTCCGCGGCGGGGGTGATCTCGCGCATCGCGAGAACCGTATCGGCGATGTTCCGGTAGGCGGCCAGGAGCAGGCGGCCGTTCTCCCGGACCCGGGGGAGAAGGTTTCTCTTGCGCGCGGGCGCTTCGGTCGTCAGGTGCGCCGAGGCGAGGCTCTCGGCATGCTGCTCGAGGCGCTCGATGCCGAATATCTCGGCGCGAACCGGCTCTTCGAGCCCCGAAGGGAGCGACAGGGCGTCCTTCTTCCAGGGGACTGCTGGTATGGTGAATCGCGTCTTCACTTCAGGCCCCTTCTCCGGCCGCGGCGAGCCCGCGAGCGGCGGTCGGCGCCTTTACACGCCGTTGACGTCGGACACAACTTTTTACCTTCCTTCCCGCGACATTTACATCCGTTCCGCGTACATTCCGGCGATCCTCATCCGGATCGAGAGGATCGCGACATAAGGCCGTTCGTGTCCAAGCCGACTTCAATCCCGTGCGCCCCTCATGGCAAAAAGGAACGCCGATGATACGCCGTTTCACGACCCTGATTCTGGCCCTCGCCCTGGCCGCGACCGCCGCCGGCGCGCAAGCGACCTTCCATGGCGACGTCGCCCGCACCGGAGTGTTCGGATCTCCCGGCCCGAAGCGATTCGGCGGGGTCAAGTGGACCTTCAAGGCGGGAGGACCGATCGTCGCCTCACCGGTCGTCGCCGACGGTGTGGTGTACGTCGGCAGTCTCGACGGGCATCTTTACGCCATCGACCAGGAGAGCGGCAAGGAAAAATGGAATTTCAAGTCGCGGATGCCGATCGCCTCCACCGCGGCGGTCGCGGGCGACACCCTTTATTTCGTGTCGTCGGTCGGCTCCCTCGCGGCGCTCGAAACGGCGACGGGCAAGCCCAAGTGGGTGTTCGCGGCGGAGTTCGAGAAAAGGTTCGAAGCGAAGAACCTCCACGGGCTCCCCTCCGCCGCCCAGACCATTCCCGACGCCTGGGATCTCTTCACGTCATCGCCCGCGGTCGCGAACGGCAAGGTCTACTTCGGCAGCGGCGATTCGAACGTCTACGCCGTCGACGCCGCCACCGGCTTGTTGCAATGGAAGTTCCAGACCGGAGACGTGGTGCACGCCTCGCCTGCGGTGGCCGACGGCACGGTCTACATCGGCAGCTGGGACAGCCGTCTGTATGCGCTCCGGGCCGAGACGGGGGAGCTTCGGTGGTCGTTCCAGGCGGGGGAAGATCCCTCCATCCACAACCAGGTCGGTTTTCAATCCTCCCCCGCCGTCGTGGATGGAGTGGTCTACGTCGGATGCCGCGACGCCCACGTCTATGCCCTCGACGCGGGCACCGGCCGGAAGAAATGGGATTATCCCACCAGCAAGTCCTGGGTCATCGGAACGCCGGCGGTCCGGAAAGGCACGGTCTACGTGGGAACGTCGGACAGCTCGCGCTTCATGGCCCTGGATGCGAAGACGGGGCGCCTGCGCTTCAACTTCGACGCCAAGGCGTACATGTTCTCATCGGCGGCCGTCGCGGGGGATCTCGCTTACGTGGGGGATCACAACGGCAGGCTCTACGCCATTGAAGCGGACACCGGCCGTCTGGCGTGGGAATTTCAAACCGAAGGGTCGAGGAAGGACCCGATGAAAGCCCTCAACCCCGATGGCCGCCTCAACCAGGAGGCCTTTAAGCCCTTGTTCGGAGACTTTCAGGACATGTACATCGATTACTACCGGTTCATCTCGATCGGCGCGGTGGTGTCCTCGCCTGCCGTGAGCCGCGGGGTGGTCTATTTCGGCAGCATGGACGGGACCCTCTATGCGCTGCAATGAGAGGTCGGTTGCGGTTCTCTCGCGCGCCTTCAGGGAGCAGGTGCCGGTGGGACGGTCGGGCGCAGGCCAGAGGGCTTAGGCGGTCGCGTCAGGGACAGTTCTGGTCGCAGCGATTTCCCTGAAGGTCGACGGAGATGATGACATGCGGATTGTCGGCCGTCGGCCAGGGCCAGGCCGAAAAACCGCCGAGCGGAGGGGCGGGCAGCAGCTGCGGATACGTAACGGGATCGAATCCCGTCGAAACCGTGGGCCCGGCCCCCGGATCCCCGATGTTCGGTCCGAACGGCAGCGGCGCCGCGGGGACCGATTTGGTGCATGGCTCAGCCTGGTTGCCTGGACCCGAGATACAGATGCCCGGCCCCATCACGCGAACCGTCGCCTGAAAGTAATAATGCGACATCCTCTCCGGACCGCCGTGGCAGTCGGCGACCACACGGTCCCAGGTCCAAGCGGCGAGCAATAACGCCATCAGCATTCCGTCCTCCCGGCTCTCGAAGCATCGACAGGCCCCGGTGGAATCATCTCTTCCTTCACCGGCTGCCTCTCCAACAGATTCATGAGACATGCTTCGCCACACCGATGAGCAAGAATCCGACCAACTAGCCATCCTCATGAATTACTTTGGATTACGCGCCAGTCCCTGGAACGGAGCCCGGATCGCGGTGTTGCAAATCGTGTTTTTTCTGACGGAAATGTAACTCAGGGCTGTCGGCGGTCTCGCGAGCTCCGAGCCTCCGCCGGCCGGCGAGCTCGGGACTCCGAGAAGGAAGTAGAGAAAGCCGGAAGCCCCCCGAAGCGATGGTTCTGATATGATTTCGTTTACGACGTCAGCGGGGAGGGGCCCCAGACCGGCTTTTACGGCTCTTCGGCTTGTCCGGCTGGGGTTCCGAGCTTAGACTTTGGTTTTCGCAGCGATCTCGGCAGGCGGTTGCCCATGAAGCGAATCAGCGTCTTGATTGCCGAAGATCACACCGTCGTGCGCGAAGGTCTTCGCGCCTTGCTGACGGCCGAGGACGACATTGAAGTGGTCGGCGAGGCGCGCAGCGGGCGGGAGGCGGTGCAGCTGATCGAGAAGCTGTTTCCCGACGTGGTCGTCATGGACATCGCCATGCCGCTGCTCAACGGCGTGGAAGCCACGCGGCAGATTCTCAAGATCGTCCCTTCGACGAAAATCCTCATTCTCTCGGCTCACAGCGAAGACGAGTACGTGGAGCAGGTCACGGAGGCCGGTGCGGCCGGTTATCTCCTCAAGCAAACTGCGGCGAACGTCCTGGTGCAGGCCATCCGGGAGGCCCATCTCGGCCGGACGTTCTTCAGCCCCTCCATCTCCAAGCGCATGAGCGACCTCCAGGAGAAGGCCATCGGCCGGGGGGGGCGTCCGCGGAAAGGGGCCTCGCGGCTGACTTCCCGCGAAGTGGAAGTGCTGCAGTTGATCGCCGAAGGGAAGGCCAACAAGGAAACGGCGGCCCAACTCGGGATCAGCATCAAGACCGTCGAGAAGCACCGCCAGCACCTCATGAGCAAACTCGGGATTCACGATACTGCCGGCCTGACGCGCTACGCCATCTCCGCCGGGATCATCGAGACGAGCGGACCTATCACCATCGAATAGCGGCGCTTGGTAGCGGGCCTTTCCAGCGGAAGGCGCCGGGCGCCGCCTTTCCGGTGGGGCGATCACCCCATGGCCGCCGGTTTCCTCCCTCCTTATCATTGCTTCGCCGGTAATTTTCCTGAACGGCAAACGATGTCGCGGCCACCCGTGCGAGGAATTCGCCATTTCCTAGGAGGAACAATGAGAGAGAGAGAAGATCTGACCACCCCCAACGGCAACGGCAACAGCAACATGATGGGCATCCTGGTCGGCAGCCTGGTGGGCGCCGCCGTGGGTGCCAGTGTCGCTCTCCTGTACGCCCCGACCACCGGAAAAGAAGCGCGCGATTGGCTGGCGCGCCGGAGCCGCGAGCTGGGAGACAAGGCGGCCAGCTTGTTCGAGCAAGGCAAGGAAGCGGCCCGCCAGGAGGCCAAAAACGTGGCCGCCCAGGGCAAGGATTATCTGCACGATCTGCGCTAGTCGGTTCGTCCCCTGTGAATCAAAGAGCCGCCGAGATTTCCGGCGGCTCTTTGATTTTGGCATCGGGAGGAGCGCTTTACTTGCTCGAGCTTCCGTGCGAGGAGACATTGGCCTCCGAGGCTCTCTTCAGGGTGAACTTTCCGAAGGCGAAACCGACGTCGACGCCGCGCCCCGACCCCGAGAGGACCAGCGAAACCTCTCCCTTGGTCATCGCCTGCGCCGCCACCGATTTCCCGGCCCCGGCATGGGCCTCCGCCTGCGCGTAGGACCCGAACAGCTCGTTGATGTTCCGCGCTCCGCTGAACTTGCCGGTTCCGTTGATCACTTCCGATTTCCCGAACGTCAGGCCTCCGCCTTTGGCGACGATCCGGGCGTTCGCGCTCTGCCCGTTGTCGCAGCGGATCGTGGCGTCTCCCTTGCTGCTCTTGTAGAACGCCGACCAGCCCTTGAGATCGAACGTCATTTCGCAGGAGACCAGCGACTTGTCGGAGCCGGAATCGTGTTCCGCCCGGACGCCGCCCCAGCCCGCGGTGAGAACCAGCGCGCCCGCGAGCAGTGGTATGAACCGTCGTTTGAAACTCATCATTGCCTCCTCGTGCCGGCTCCCCGCTGCTCGGGGAGCGATTTGAGATACGCGACGATGTCTCTCCCCTCCCTCATTTCCTGCTCCGTGAGGCCCCAAAGGGCCCAGCGGGGGAGGAAGATGGGCATTGTAGTGCCGTTCCCGGCTCAGGGATGCGCCGCCTCGTCGTTCACCTCGAGGCTCGAGATCATCCGGTCGAACGTCCTCCGCAGGGCGGCGTAGTCTTCGCCGGGGGCGATGAACAAGGCGTAGATGACGTCGTCGTCGGCAAGCTCGCGGGTGAACACGGTGACCCGCTCCTCCGCGTGCGTCACCGGCGATCGGCCGGCGAGGACCAGGGAAAGGGCCGATGTGCCGCTGATGGTGTCGGTCCGCTGCGAGTTCGGGACGAGCCGCAGGTGCGGGTTGGTCCGGAGAATCTGCCCGATGAGATCGTTCGTCGCCTCGGCGAGATGGGTCCGGCTCACGATGCGGCCGCTGTGATCGACGAAAGCGTTGCCGTTGTCGTCGGGATCGGGATAGACGAACCGCTGGTTGGTCTCCGAATACATCGGGTCGTAATGGTTGACGATCACCCCGTAGACGAGGCTCCTGTCCTGGCTGCCCGTGTCGACGAACCCTCCGTCCGGGGCGAACGTCGCCCCGTAGCCGGTTGACGGCTCGTAGGCCCGCCAGTTCGCCGGATATTTGATGGTGAAGAACCCGGTTCGCTGCTCGAAGGTCCGGAAGCTCGTGGCGGGGGCGTCGATTCCCCGATAGACCCCGTCGGTACCCGCCGGGGAGGCGCCGCCGACGGGGGTCTGCCCCTTGGCGAGCTGTTGCATGGTGGGCGCCGTGGGCATCCGCTGCAGGGCGTTCTTCACTTCAGAGAAGCCGCCGACTTCCGAGGTCTCATTGATGCTCAGAGATCTTCTTTCCTTGCGGATGCGCGCGGCGCGGTCCTTCGGGGCCGGGTGGCTGCTGAAGAACTGCTGCACGCGGCCGGGGTCCCGGGAGCTCTGGCTGCGCAGGATCTCGAAAAAATCGATCATGTCGTTGGGGTCGTAGCCGGCGCGCGCCATCATCTGCGCGCCCACGACGTCCGCCTGCTCCTCGTCCGTCCGGCTGAATTTCAGGAAAAGGGCGTTCAGGCCGAACCCGCCGACGGCGTTGATGGTCTTCTGGGTGGAGCCGCTGTTTCTCCCGAGGAGGCCGCCCATGACTCCGAGGCCGGCCTGGCCCAGATAGGCCTTGGAGGCCTGATTGGTCCCATGGCGCAGGGCGACGTGGGAGATCTCGTGAGCCATCACGCCCGCGAGCTGTCCTTCGTTCTGAGCGGCCGCGATCAGGCCCCGGTTGAAATAGAGGTACCCCCCCGGAAGCGCGAACGCATTGATGTCCGAGACGTTCACCACTTTGAACTGATAGGGGTACTTGGCGCCGGGCGCCACCGCCGCCAGCCGCTTACCGATGCTGGTGACGTACCGCTCGACGGCCCGGTTCTGCAGAACCGGCAGCTGTTTCTCCACTTCCAAGGCGGATTGGCGGCCTATCTCGACATCCTGCTGCGGGGAAAAGAGATTGAATCCGGGCTTCACCTGAGTCTGCGCGAAGGCGAGGCCCGCGGCAAGCACCGTCACAATCAGGAAAAGAGCGCCGGCAATCGGTTTCTTGTTCTTGGCGGGATTCATTTCATCACCTCGATCTTGCGGGCGCCAATCGTGAAGGTCTACGTTCCACTTAGCCTTTCACGCCGTTCACTTTGGCGGCCGGAGTCCAAAGTCGTCCCAAAGTCGTCCACGACTTATTTGATGCTAGATGAATCGACGGCGCGGGAACATGGGGTAATAACCCCAGAGGGAGCGACGAAGTGCGAGAGGGGCCCCGTGTCGGGGCCCCTTGAGGAGGGGATATTCAAAGAGGGGGGAGCCTCTTCGGAAGGAAGTAAGAAGCGTCAAACAGCAAGTCTTTGACAGTGGATTGCGGCCGCCAAAGACGCGTCTCTTACGCATTTTGACTTTACGGCCATTGAGCGCCCGGGGCAATTCATCATTTTTCTGAATCCCGCGTCAGGATCTTGCTGACAGTGCAGGAGCTCCAGGACGCCGGCCCCCCGCGTGGACTAGGATAGGCGCGGTCCATTTTCCGGAGGTTCGACCACGAGCACTCCGCTTCCCACACCCGAGACGGCGGCGACCCGGCCGGCGGGCGCGGGGCCGGCGCCGCCGCCCGAGCAGGCTCTCCGGCTGGCGTCCGCCCGCTACCGCGGGCTCCATCCCCGCTACCATTGGTACGCCTGGATCAAGTACCGCTTCGATCCCTGCTACCGCGCGCTCGGCGACCTCATCGGCCAGGGCTCGTTCACCGTGGATCTGGGAACCGGCCTCGGGATGCTTCCGGTGCTGCTCGGGGTTCTCGGGCGTCGCCAGGCTCTCGGCGTCGAATGGGACGCCGAAAAGGTGCGCGGGGCGCTGCACGCCGCCCGGGGGCTTCCCCACATCCGGGTGATCGAGGGCGATCTGCACCGCTGCGCGATTCCGCCGTGCGACGTCATCACCCTGATCGACGTGCTCCATTACTACGACGCCGATCGGCAGGAGGAGCTGCTCCGGCGGTGCCGGGCGGCGCTCCGGCCGGGCGGACGGCTCCTCATCCGCGACGTCGACGGGGCGCGGCGGGGGGGCGTCCGCTGGACGAAGTTCATCGAGCAGTGGGCGACGCGCAGGGGTTGGAACCGCGGTCCGGCCGTGGCGTTCCGACCGATTTCGGAGCTGTGCGCGACGCTCGCCGCGCTGGGCTTCCGCGTGGAAGGAGGGGAGGTCGCGAGCCGGCTGGCCCCGGGCAACGTGCTCCTGGTGGCCGAGCTCGATCCGACGGCGCCGGCCGCGACTCCGGCCGGGCATCCCGGGTGAGGCGGAAGGCCGGGCGCGCCGTTTCACACATGGATAATCCCCATGCGGATGGCGTAACGCACGAGACCGGCGGTCTCGTGGATGTCGAGCTTGTCCATCAGCCGCATCCGATGCGTCTCGATCGTCTTGACGCTCACCCCGAGGATGGCGGCGATCTCCTTGATTTTCTTCCCTTCGGCGATGAGCTGCAGCACCTGGCGCTCGCGCCCGCTCAGGGGGTTTTCGCGGCCCCCCCCGGCTTCCGGCTGCAGCTGAAGGAGATCCCGGGAGAGCCCCTCCCCGAGGTAGATCGTTCCTTGCGACACTTCCCGGATCGCCTGCATCAGGTCGGACGCCGCCTTCGTCTTCAAGAGATAGCCGCTCACCCCGGCCCGCATCGCCTCCCGGACGCATTGATCCTCGGAGTAGGTCGTCAGGATGATCGTCTTGGTCCCGGGGGCGGCCTTGCCGATCTCCCGGGCGGCATCGACGCCGTTGAGCAGGGGCATCGCCAGATCGAGGATGGCGACGTCGGGCCGCTTCTCGGTGGCGAGTCGAACCGCTTCCCGCCCGTCGCCCGCCTCCCCGACGACCTCGAAGTCGGCGCGCTCGAGCAGACGCTTCAGACCCTGCAGGAACATCGGGTGATCGTCGGCCAGAATGATCCTCACGGACATGATCAACTCCCTAACGGGATATATATAAAGGCAGATCCGGCCGGAAAACCGTCAGGCATTTCAAAACCCACCCTGAAAAAGATCCTGACAGGCTGTCAGGCTGTTCCTGACGTAAAACGAGGGCGCCGCGCGGCGGCGAGGTGCCTCCACTGGGTGAACAGCCATTCCCAAGTCAGGAAAGCGAATCGGAGGGACTCGAGGCGAGCAGCTCCGCCCAGGAGGGGACGAGCTGCGGAAGCCCTCCCGTCGATCGTCTCGACCACGGCCGCCGGTCGCGCCGGTGCGTCGAGGCGGGCGAGTGACATCGGGGCCTTCTAGCTTTTCCGCGGTGCGAGCAGGAGCACCGCCCCCAGGACGATCGCGCCTACCCCTGCCCATACGGGGATATTGACCGTCTCCCGATCCTTGACCGACATCTCGAGCGGGCCGACCTTGAGGTCGTGCTGCTCCTTCGTGTAAGTGAAGCTTCCGTAGGCCAATCCTAGAATCCCACCGACGATCAGGAGGATGGCCAGGATCTTGATCGGGCTCATGTCGTCTCCTTTTGGAGAAGCGTCGAAGTCACTCCGTTTCCTCCTTCTCGGACAGTCCGTCCTCTCGAGACTTCCCCAAGGCCGGGTCCCAGCCCGGCCGCCGGACCGGCCAGCCCCGGGCCATCGCCAGCGCGGCGTGGCGCGCGAGGCGAAAGGATCGGTGGCGCCGGAGCCGTGGAACGAGCCGGAACTCGGCGAAGCAGAGGAGCCTGATCCTGCTTCTTCCATCAGCGAGTGTCGCTGGTTTTCTCCAGACGGTCCTTCCCTTCGTCGACCTGCGCTTTGAGGAGGTTCCTTTCTCGTGAGTTGATCGTTAACCAGCTGCTTGGCTGCGGGTCCAAAGGACGTGCCATCGGGCGTCCTGCGACGCTCCGCCCGCCGCCGTTGCATCGATCGATCGGTCGGTCCCACCAGTTCATCGCGGTTTCCCTAGCCGTCTTGAACGTGTCCGGGGCGATCCTGGCGGCCGGATACGCCCGGCATCCGGCCGGGCTTCGCCCCCTTCGGCCCCTCTTCCTGTTCGTCTGGGCTCGAATCTGCTCGCCATCGGGAGTGCGCCGCCCAGCAACATCCAGTTCGCCTCGCACGCCTTATCTTTTACTCCCTATGGAGAGACCTGAACATTCGCGGATTCCTGAAAAGCCGCCGAGCAGATTCCGACAGGCGTGTCAGGAGTCTCCTGATTCAATCCCAAAGGAGGGTGGTGGTTCGGGGGCGGATAGGCGGGACGGCGCCACCTCCCTTGTGTCAGGACTTTTCCCGGCCTGATTCAGCCGTCTCCTGATGGTCGTCCCCCCGATCTAATGGGAGGGTGGAGAGCGCGCAAGGGTTCGCCAAACAGAGAACCGATCCTTCCGCGCAGGAGTCTCGGGGCCCAAGATCGGTCCCCGAGGCATTCGCGAGCCGCACCGACGCGCTTCGGAGTGGAGAGTTTCGCGCGGGCTCGAGGAGCGCCGCGAGTCAGAGACAAAAACCATGCATCTCTGGAACGCAGAGATCCTAAGTCTCCTGGATAGTGGGTGATACTGTCGTGTTATAATTTGCCCGAGCCAAAGTGCCGACCCGGAATTGCCGAAGAGTCGTCTCCCCCGGCGGTGACTGAAGCCGGCGGCATTCGCCAATCCCCCGCTTCGAGTTCGAAACCGGCACGCAGACAAGGCTCGCCGGGATCCGACGTTCGGATCGGCTACCGAAGAGATCAGGCAATCCGGGCATGCAAAGCAGCCCCAAGAGATCGAATCTTCGCTCGCTTCATTCATGGCGCCCGCGGGCCCGCGCCGCGACGGGTGTCTCCATGCCGGATCGCTTGGAAAAGACGGGGATCCCCAGCCGGCTGCAAACCCGATACGCGGCCGCCCTCCGCAAGCACCTCTCGCAGCCCAGCGAGCAGACCCTGCTGCGGGCGTCCGATCTGGGGCTCCAGGCCGCCCGCGCCGAGGCGGACGTCCTCGGAATGGTCTTCCTGCATCACGAAACCCTGGCCCGCATCCTCGGAACGCGACCGCCGCGCGATCGGGTCGCGGCGCTGCGGCGCGCCGGCGAGTTCTTCGCGGAGAGCCTGGCCCCCTTCGGCAAGCGGCGGCGCTCCCGGGGCGGGGTCATCGCGGCGCTGCGGCACATGAACGATCGGCTGGAAGGAGACGTGAAGCAGGTCGCGCATGCGCTGCACAACGAGGCCGGCGGCATCCTGGCCTTGACCCACCTCGCCGTCGCCGACCTGGCGCGGGACCTCGCCTCGGGGGAGGCCGGCCGGCTCGCCCAGCTCCGCGAGCTCCTGGATCAGATGGATCAGCAGCTGCGGCGGCTTTCCCACGAGCTCCGGCCGACGATCCTGGACGATCTGGGGCTGCTCCCGGCTCTCGAGTTCCTCGCCAAGGTCACGTCGAATCGATCGAAAATGCAGATCCTCGTCGAGAAGACGGCGGTGGGACGTCTCCCGCCGGCGGTGGAGACGGCGCTGTACCGGGGCGTCCAGGAGGGCCTCGGAAACGCGGTCCGGCACGCCCGGGCGGAGAAGATCCTGATCCAGGTCGTCCGGGAGCCGCGGGCGGTCCTGTGCGTGATTCGGGACGACGGAGCCGGTTTCGACGTCGCGAGGGTCCTGGCGGGCCATCGCCGGCGGGCCCTGGGGCTGATCGGCCTCCGGGATCGGCTTGAGGCGCTGAGCGGATCGCTTCAGATCACCTCGGCGCCCGGACAAGGGACGGAATTGCTGATGAACGTCCCGCTGGGGGGGTGAGATGCCGTTGCGTGTCCTGTTGGCCGATGATCACCGGATGTTCGTCCAAGGCCTGAAGGACATTCTCGAGAAGGAGAAGATGGAGGTGGTCGGCGAGGCCGCCGACGGCCGCGAGGCGGTGCGGCTCGCCAAGAAGCACCGGCCGGACGTGGCCGTCCTGGATCTGGCGATGCCCCTGATGAACGGCATCGACGCGGCGCGGGAGATCGAGAAGGTCTCGCCCGAGACCAAGCGGATTCTCCTCACCATGTACACGGAGGAGCAGTACATCCTCGACGCGTTGCGGGCCGGGGTGAACGGCTACCTCCTCAAGACGAAGGCGGCGACCGATCTGGTCCAGGCGATCCGGGAGGTCTCCCGCGGAACGCTCTACATGAGCTCGGGCATCCCGCGGGACGCCATCCAGGCCTACCTCTCCAACAAGGAAAGGCGCTCCGATCCGCTCAGCCCGCGGGAGCGCGAGGTCCTGCAGCTGATCGCGGAGGGGAAAACCATCAAGGAGATCGCCGCGATTCTCGGCATCAGCGCCAAGACGATCGAGACCCACCGCATGCGGCTGATGGACAAGCTCGACATCCACGACACGGCCGGCCTCGTCCGCTACGCCATCCGCCGGGGCGTCATCCAACCCTGAAGCGTGTCGCGTCTTCTCAATCACGTCACAGTCGACCGGGTCTTGGTGTTGACGTGATTTCGGAGACGCGACACGCGCAATGACCCGGAACGTCCAAGCGGCGCAGGAGGGATCGATGCCGGAGAAACGCGCCGTTCGGACAAGGTCCCGCCGGTTTCGGGAAGGGTCCCGCGGCGGAGTCGCCCAAATCGGGCCGGCGTCGCGCGACGATCTCCCGCAGCACGTCCTCCCGCACGATCATGGGGCTGCCATGATCCCCGCACCCGCAGGGGTGCCGGGTCCGGTAGGCCTCGAAAGGGTTGAGAAACGCGACCTTGATCGGATCGACCAGGACCGTCCCGCGCGGGGAAAGGAGCTCGTAGGCCCCGGCGTGGACGAATCCGATGACCCTCCAGAACTGCTGGCGCTCCCCCGTGAGCCCGGTCGCCGTCTCGCGGCAGTGCCAGCGGTTCAATCGGACGATGGAGCTCTCGAAAAGCCAGCGGAGGTCGATTCCGGCGACTTCCGGGCGGCCCGCGGCGGGATCGGGCGCCGCGCTGCGCTTCCCCGGGAGGAACGCGGCCCGGGCCCGCTTTAGAGGTTCCATCGATTCGGATCATACGCCGCGATGGTCCCCCGGGTTGCACGGCGAAGGCGCGGCGCGCCGATTTCGCGGCGGTCGTGCGGAGAAAAGTCCGCGCCCATCGCCCGAATCGCGCCGAAAACACGAAACTCTTTGCGCTCCTGCACGTTTCATCGATGGAATCTCCGAGAGCGCTTGCGGGAGCGTCATGAAACTTCGCACCGGTGCGATCCTCCTCGGCCTGGCCGCGTTTCTCGGGATCGCGTCCGGATGCGGAGTCGCCGCCCAGCGGCGCGACCGGCCCAAGCTGGTGGTGCTGATCGCCGTGGACCAGCTTCGCGCCGACCTCCTGGACCGCTACGACTCCCTGTTCACCGGCGGCTTCCGGCGCCTGAGGGACCGGGGGAGGCGGTACACCGGCGCGATGGTGGAACATGCCATCACCGTCTCCCATCCGGGACACGTCACGCTGGCGACGGGCATGACGCCGGCGCGGCACGGCATCGTCGACGCCGCCTTCTTCGAAGGTCCCGCGGGGGAGCGCCGGCTGGTGGACGCCCTGGAGGATCCGGCGGAGAAGATCCTCGGCGCTCCCGACCAGAAAGGCGTCTCGCCCGCGAAAATCCTCTCGAGCACGCTGCCGGAATGGTTCGTCGGCGCCGATCCCGCGGCGCGCGCCGTCGCCGTCGGCTCCGGGCAGTATTCCTCGCTTCTCCACGCCGGGCATTTCCGCGGCGACGTCTATTGGTACTCGATCGAAGCGGGGAGGTACGTCACCTCGACCTATTACCGCCGGGAGTATCCCGAGTGGGTCGAGCGCTTCAACCGCGAAGATCTGCCGGTTTTCCTGCAGGGATGTGAAACCTGGGACAATCTCGTGCCGGAGGCGGCGAGAGGCTTGGCGCGTCCCGATGCGTCGCCCTACGAAGGGGACCACGTGCACACGACCTTCCCGCACCGTATCCTCGACGTGGCCCCACGGGAGAAGTTCACCGACGAAGGCTTCCGGCGGCGGGCGCGCGAGTATTGGATCGCCGTGACGCCGGCGCTGGACGATGCGACCCTGACCCTGGCGGAGAGATCGATCGAGTCGCTGGCGCTCGGCCGCCGAGAGGCGACCGACTACCTTTCCGTCACCCTGTCCCAGGTCGACGACATCGGCCATGCGTACGGGCCGCTCAGCCAGGAGCAGCTCGACAACCTGTTGCGCATCGACCAGCGCCTCGGAAGGTTCCTCTCCTTCCTGGATCGATCGGTCGGCCAGGGCCGCTACCTCGTCGCGCTGTCCGCCGATCACGGCGCGCCCGACATCCCGGAGCACCGGATCGCCGCGGGTGAGAAGGCGCGCCGGATCCGGGCCGGCGAGATCCAGGCCCTCCTCGACGCCGCCGGCGCCCTGGCGGCCAAGTCGGCGCAGCCTCCCGAGCGCCTGGCCGACGAGATCGCCGGGATGCTCCGGCGCAGCCCCTTCGTGGCCGATGCCATGACCGTCGGCGAGCTTCTTGGGAGCAGCGCGGGCGCCGATCCCTTCCGGGGGCTGTATCGCAACAACGTTCGCGCCGATCGCGTCCCCCGGTTTCCGGTCTTCTCCTCCGATCATCCCGAGCAGGGGATTGGCCGCTACGGCGTTCTCGTCCGGCTCGAGGAGGGGGCGATGATCGACTTCGACGCCTCGGTCCACGGATCGCCCTACGAATACGATCGCCACGTTCCGATGATTTTTTTCGGACCGGGCGTGGCGCCGGGCTCCTCGGACGAACCGGTCGGGACGTTCGATCTCGCTCCCACCCTGGCGGCGCTTGCCGGGGTCCCCTTTCCCCGCGGTCTGGACGGTCATCCCTTGATGGGCTCGCCAGGAGCGTAGCGTCGCGGCGGATGACCCTCTCCACGAGTGCCGGCCGTGGCGCCCCGGAGCCCGCGGCGAACCGGTCCGGCTGGCGCGTGACCTCGGGCGACTCCAGGGGCTGGTTCAGGGAAGGGGAGGAAGGATTTTCGGGCGCCGGCCGAAGGTCTTATTGATTGCAAGTGTGACAAGAGTCACGGAAACGAGGCGTGACGGCCGCCTAGGATGAGCCCACCGGCGGCTGCCTCCACCCCACGACCATTCGAGGCGCCCACCGCTCCGCCCTCGGGCTCCGGCGAGCGCCGACGGCCGGCCCGGCGGTCTGGATCGGAAATCCCCGAGACGTCTCGGGAGGCAGCCGTCCCCTGGAGAGGGGGCGGGGGGAAGTGTCGACACTTCCCCCCGCTTACATTCTTCTCATCGATCGGTCGCGCGGTGGACTTCCGTGAGGGCCCGCCGGTTCAGGATCTCGATTCGTTTCCTTCCGAGCCTCAACAACCCCAGCTGCTGAAACGACTCGAGAATTCGGCTGACGACCTCGCGCGTGGTGCCCAGCGAGTCGGCCAGCTTCTGGTGGGTCAGCGTGATCGGATCCTTGTGACCCAGGAGGTGGGAGGCGAGGCGCTGGTCCACGCGGCGGAAGGCCACGTCGTCGATCAACGCCATCAGGTGGGCCATCCGCCCCGACAGGGCCTGGAAGACGAAAGTCCGGAAGGGCTGCGATTTCAGGACCATCTCGAGGAAGAGGTCGCGCGGCGCCCCCCCGAGGACCAGATCGGTCTCGGCCGCCCCCCGGGCCGGATAGATGGTCTCTCCCAGCAGCGCCACGACGGTGATCACGCAGCTCTCGCCCGGGTTCAGATGATAGAGGAGAATCTCGTGCCCGTCGGGGCCGGACTTGGTGGCTCGAATCATTCCCTCGACGAGCAGGGGGTAGGCGGTGCAGGGACTCCCCTCGTGAAAAAGCTCCTGGCCCGAGGGGATCTTGACGAGCCGGACCTCCTGCTCGAGCCTCTGCTGGAGATCGGTGGGGAGCTCTTCCAGGACGGGGTACCGGATTCGCAGTCGTTCCCGGTCGGCATGGTTCATGGGATCCTCGCCCGAAGCCTGGTTGGTGAATGCCTAGCACTTTAAGGTCGGCGCCCGCTTCGCGTCAAGCGATTTCCGCGGCCGGCCGCGGCCGCCGTCCACCACCTCAGCGGCCGCGCCGGTAGGATATACTCGGCCGCATGGCCGGCCTGCGCGTGTGCGACAACATCTCCGAAGCCGTCGGGTGGACCCCTTTGGTGAGGCTACGGCGGAGCGTTCCGGGCTTCGCCGGCGAGGTCTTCGCCAAGATCGAATTCATGAATCCGATGGGCAGCGTGAAGGATCGCATCGCACGCTTCATGATCGAGAAGGCGCGACACGAAGACGCCGTGCGCCCCGGCGACGTGATCATCGAGAGCTCCTCCGGAAACACGGCGATGGGCCTCGCGATGATGGCGGTGCTCGAGGGGCTGCGCTGCAAGATGGTCGTCCGGCGTGAGACCAGCCGGGAGAAGCTCGACTGCCTGCGGGCCATGGGAGTCGAGCTCGTGCTCGTTGACGGCGGCCTGCCGCCCGAGGATCCCGAGAGCTACAATCGCAAGGCGCAGCGGCTCGCGGCCGAGACGCCGGGCGCCTACTTCACCGACCAGCACAACAACCGCGCCAACAACGAAGCCCATTATCGGACCACCGGCCCCGAGATCTGGAGCCAGATGGAGGGGCGGATCGACTACGTCGTGGCGGGGATCGGCACGGGAGGCACGCTGTGCGGCGTGGGCCGCTACCTCAAGGAGCAGGATCCCGGCGTCCGGATCGTGGCGGTCGATCCGGTCGGCTCCGTGTTTCACGATTTTTTCAAGACCGGGAAGCCCGGCCGACCCTCGCCGGGCCTGCTCGAGGGACTCGGGGACGAGGAGGTCATCGGGTGCCCCGAGTTCGAGCTGATCGACGAGATGCTCCAGGTCACGGATCGGGACGCTTTCCTGGCGGCGCGCGAGCTGGCGCGCTGCGAGGCGATCCTGGCGGGGGGCTCCAGCGGGGCCGCGCTATGGGGGGTCCGCGAGCTGGTGCGCCGTCTCGACGCTCCGGCCCGAGTCGTCACGTTGTTTCCCGATTCCGGCGGCCGCTATCTCAGCACCATTTTCAACGACGACTGGATGCGACGCCACGGATTCCTCGACGAAATCCGGGAAGGCGCTCAAGGACTTTCGATTTCGGGCCTGGAGCCCGGGGAGAAGCGCGCATGATGAGCAAGATCGTGTTGGATGCGATCAACGGCCAGATCCATTCCGAGCTGAGCGCCTCGTACACCTACCTGGCCATGTCGGCCTGGTGCGAGCGCAGCAACTTCACCGGCGCGGCCCGCTGGCTCCGGCTCCAGAGCCAGGAGGAATACGGCCACGCCATGCGCCTCTTCGATTTCATGCTGGCCCGCAACACCAAGCCGGAGCTTCCGAACCTCGAGAAGCCGCGCAGCGAGTTCCAGTCGCTGGCGGAAGTCTTCGAGATCGCCTACGAGCAGGAGAAATCGGTGAGCTCCCAGATCGACTCGCTGTACGAGCTGGTCTTCAAGGAGAAAGCCTACCCGGCGGTGGTCCAGCTCGAATGGTTCCTGAACGAGCAGGTGGAGGAGGAGAAGACGGCGCGCGAGGTCGCCGCCCGGCTTCAAATGGTCGGCGGCGACTCGGCGGGACTGCTGGAGATCGATCGATGGCTGGGAATGCGGGCGCCGCAGGGCCAGCCGGCCGGCGCCGGGAAATAGCCGCGCTCTCCTCTCAGCCCTCCAGGGCGGCGCCGCAGCGAGGACAGGAGGAATCGCCCGGGGAGACTTCGGCACCGCAGTCGGAGCAGAGCAGCGGCTCCAGGCTGCCGGCGAGGGCGAGCCCGCAATCGGGGCATTTGTCCGTTCCGGCGGCGAGACTCGCGGAGCAGGCGGGACAGCGGGCATAACCCCTTTCCGGGTCGAACGGCGCTTCGGGATTTTCCGAACCGCTCTCCGGCTCGGGGAAATCGGGCAGCTCCGCGAGGATCCGGCGCGCCGCCTCCCGCTCCTCGTCGCGCACGCTCAGATCGAACCGGCTGTGCGGGACGAGGGTCGTGGCGCGCTGCTCTTCGGAGGATTCGATGCGAAACGGGATGGCCGCGCGGGTCAGGGCCGCGGCCAGCGGCTCCAGGTCCTCGACCACGGAAGTGTAATAAAGAGATCGGTAGACCCCCGGGGGAGGCTCGGAAGCCGCCTCGATCTCACGCTCGGGATCGGTCTCCTCCTGCCGGATCTCCAGGTCGCCGCCGCAATCGGCGCAAGTCAGGATTTCGGGCCGGTAGTCGGCGTGACAGCGCGGGCAGTGCCGCACGAAGTCCATGGCTCCTCCCTCTGCAAGACGGTCCGGGGAAAAGCGTCACCGCCCCCATCCTAGCGAGTTTCTCTCCGGCCCGCCATCGCCGCGAGCGGTTGACGCGGCGCGCCCGACCTGCCTATCCTTCCGGCGGCTCCACACAGAATGCGCCGGCCGCACCAATCCTTTTTCAACTCCCGGGAGGAGAGACCTTCATGCGCCCCTGGCTCCCCAGCCTGACTTGCATCTTGATCTTCTCCGTGACGGCTCCGGCGGCGGTCCTGGCCGCCGGCGCGCACCCTTTCTCGGTCCACGACATGGTCGCCTTCGATCGGATCTCCGAGCCCCAGGTCTCCCCGGACGGCAAGTGGATCGTCTTCAGCGTCAGCGCCGTGGACCTCGAGGCCAACAAGCGGCGCTCCGATCTCTATCTGGTGAGAGCCGATGGAACCGGACTGCGGCGGCTCACGAGCCACGAGGCGGGTGACAGCGCGCCCCGCTGGTCCGCGGACGGCCGCCGGATCTGGTTTCTCTCGAGCCGATCCGGGACGTCCCAGGTCTGGAGGATCCCGGCCGACGGAGGGGAGGCGGAACAGGCGACGCACCTGCCGCTCGACGTGAACGCTTTCCTCCCGTCTCCGGACGGCTCGAGGCTCGCCGTCGCCCTGGAAGTGTTTCCCGATTGCGCCAGCCTGGAATGCACGACGAAACGTCTGGACGAGATCGCCGGCCGGAAAGCCACCGGGCAGATCTTCGACCGTCTCTTCATCCGGCATTGGGACGCTTGGAGCGACGGCCGGCGATCGCACCTGTTCGTCCTGCCCGCGGCGGGAGGGAGCCCCGTCGACGCCATGAAAGGGATGGACGCCGACTCGCCCTCCAAGCCTTTCGGCGGGACCGAAGAGTTCACCTTCACGCCGGACGGGAAGGCGATTCTCTTCTCGGCCCGCGACGCGGGGCGTGAGGAGGCCTGGTCGACGAACTTCGATCTCTTCCTGTCGCCGGCCGACGGCTCGGCCCCGGCGAAGCGGATCACCGACAACCCGGCGTGGGACACGCAGCCCGCCTTCTCCCCCGACGGCAAGACGCTCGCCTATCTCGCCATGGCCCGGCCCGGCTACGAGGCGGACCGTTACGTGATCGTGCTGCGCTCCTGGCCCGGGGGGCGGGACCGGAGGCTGACCGGAGACTGGGATCGCTCGCCCCAGAGCCTGATCTGGTCGGCGGACGGAAGGACGCTGTACACGACCGCGGAGAATCTCGGGCAAGCGTCGCTCTTCGCGGTGGACGCCTCCACCGGAAAGGTCCGGACGATCGTCAAGGAGGGCACCCTGTCGAATCCCTCGCCGGCCGGGTCGCGCCTCGTCTACCTGGCCGACGATCTGAACCATCCGGCGGAGCTGTTCTCGGTCAACCCCGACGGGAGCAGCCTCCGGGTGGTGACCAGCATGAACGGGACCAAAGTGAGGGATGCGCGCATGGGCAAGGCGGAGCAGTTCTCCTTCAAGGGGGCGAACGACGACCCCGTCTACGGTTACGTCGTGCAGCCGGCCGATTACCAGGAGGGCCGGAAGTATCCGGTGGCCTTCCTGATCCACGGCGGCCCGCAGGGATCGTTCGGCAACCACTTCCATTACCGCTGGAATCCGCAGGCGTACGCGGGCGCCGGCTACGCCTCGGTGATGATCGACTTCCACGGGTCGACCGGCTACGGGCAGGCCTTCAGCGACGCGATCGGGGGGGACTGGGGCGGCAAGCCGCTCGTCGACCTCCAGAAGGGCCTCGACGCGGCGCTGGCGCGCTATCCCTGGCTGGACGGGAATCGCGTCAGCGCCCTGGGCGCCTCCTACGGCGCCTACATGGTCAACTGGATCGAGGGCAATTGGCCGGACCGCTTCCGCTGCCTGGTGAGCCACGACGGCAATCTGGACGAGCGCATGGCCTATTTCGACACGGAGGAGCTCTGGTTCCCGGAATGGGATCACCGCGGCACGCCGTGGGACAACCCCGAAGGCTACGAGCGGCAGAACCCGACCAACTTCGTGAAGAATTGGAAGACCCCGATGCTGGTCGTCCATGGAGGGAAGGACTACCGCATCGTCTACAGCCAGGGGATCTCCGTCTTCACGGCCCTCCAGCGCCGCGGGATCCCGAGCAAGTTCCTTTATTTCCCCGACGAGAATCACTGGGTCCTCAAGCCGCAGAACAGCATCCTCTGGCACGACACGGTCCTCGCCTGGCTGGATCAGTGGACCAAGGCGCCGCATTGAGTTTCGCCCGCGCGGGCGCTGGATTAGAATCTCCGCGTCCGCGTCCGCGGCGGCGCGCGGCGGGAGGCGGCGCCCATGGCCGGAAGAAGCTTCAAAGAGCTGCAAGCCATCCAGGAGATCAGCCGGGCCCTCGGAAGAGCGACCTCCCTCTCCCGCGGCCTCGATCTGGTGGTGGAGAGCCTCGCCCGCGAGCTCAGGATGGAGCGCGGCACCGTGAGCCTCCTGCATCCCGGACGCCGTGACCTCGAGATCGCGGCGGCCCACGGCCTGTCCGAAGAGGAGAAGCGGCGGGGCCGCTACCAGATCGGGGAAGGAATCACCGGCCAGGTCATGGCCGGAGGCGAGCCGGTCGTGGTGCCGCGGATCTCCAAGGAGCCTCAATTCCTGGACCGGACGGGCGCCCGCAAGAATTCCCCCGACGCCGCTTTTCTCTGCGTGCCCATCCTCGAAGGCGATCGTCCCATCGGGACGCTGAGCGTGGACCGCTCCCCCCGGGAGTCGGCGGGATTCGAGGAGGATCTCATCTTCCTCTCCGGGGTCGCGGCGCTGCTGGGCCTGTTCATCCGCCTGCAGCGGCGCGGCGATGCGGCCCGGCCGCACCGCGCCGACGGGGAGGGCGCCGCCCCGGTCGCGGGCGATCGCGTCCAGTTCAAGAACATTATCGGCAACAGCGCGCGGATGCAGGAGCTTTTCCGGATGACGGAGCAGGTGGCGCGCTCCGACGCGACGGTCCTGCTGCGGGGCGAGAGCGGCACCGGCAAGGAGCTGGTGGCGGCCGCCGTCCACCACCTCAGCGGCCGCGCCGGCCGTCCTTTCGTGCGGGTGAACTGCGCCGTTCTTCCCGACACGCTCATCGAGAGCGAGCTGTTCGGCCACGAGCGGGGGGCCTTCACGGGCGCCATGGAGCGGAAGAAGGGGCGCTTCGAGCTGGCCGGGGACGGCACGATCTTTCTCGACGAGATCGCCGAGCTCACTCCGGCCACCCAGGCGAAATTCCTTCGCGTCCTCCAGGAACGGGAGTTCGAACGGGTGGGCGGGAGCCAGACCCTGAAGTGCTCGGCCCGCCTACTGGCCGCGACCAACCGCGATCTCGAGGCGGCGGTAGCGGCCGGATCGTTCCGGGAGGACCTCTACTACCGCCTCAACGTCGTCTCCATCCACCTTCCCCCCTTGCGGGATCGCAAGAGCGACATTCCCATCCTGGCCGAGTATTTCCTGGAGCGCAGCGCCGGCGCCAACAAGAAGCCGGTGCGGCGCTTCTCTCCCGGGGCGCTGGAGCTTCTCATGGCCTACCCGTGGCCCGGGAACGTCCGCGAGCTGGAGAACGCGATGGAGCGCGCCGTCCTCGTCTGCACCGGCCTGACCCTCTATCCCTACCACCTTCCCCCGAACATCCAGGCTGCGGGCCGCCCGAAGGGGCACGCCCCGTCGCTCCGGGCGGCGGTGGCCCAGCTCGAGAAGGAGCTCCTGAGCGAGGCGCTCGCCAACGCCGACGGCAACCAGAGCCGGGCCGCCCGCCTTCTCGGGATTTCGGAGAGGATGGTGCGCTACAAAACGCGGAAGTACCGGCTCGAGTCGCGCCAGGCTGCTCCGCGCAAGACCTAGCCGCCTCGTCATTAATGTCGAACCGTGGGAATTTCTCGACATTCATGTCGTAAAGCCGCCCCGGCGCAGGGCTCCCACCCCGCCGCGCGCTGCTTCCTCCGAAACAGCTCAAGACCTCGGCCTTTTCCCACATCGGGTTCGTGCGATGGGACGACGCCGGGCGGCCTGAAGATTTATCGACATCTTTGTAGAAAGAATTGGTCACATCGACAAATGTGTCGAGACCTCGAGCCCGCGCGGGGCCTCCCGCCGTTTCGCGATCTCCACTGCTTTCATAGAGCTGCGAGCCGGAAACCCGTAGCGCCGGCGAGGGGAAGGCAGGTGGTATGGGGATTGCCTTAAAAGAGACGCCGAACCAGCGGCAAACGGCGCAGACCAGAGGGCGATGGAAAACGACACGATGGGAAGCATGGCATCCACGGAGCTCGAAGCCGGCGAAGTCGCGACCCCCGCGACCCCCGAACTCCCCAACGGCTTCCTGGAGTTTCTCGCCGGTCTCCGAAGCCAGTTCGAGCCGCGGCGCACGGCCCTTCTGGAATCCCGCGCCCGGGTGCTCGCCGCCGCGCACGCAGGATCGCTTCCGGGCTACCTGCCCGTTTCGGAAGCCCGGACGGCCAGCTGGCGGATCGAGCTTCCCGATTGGTCCCTGGACCAGCGCAATCAGATTACCGGCCCGGCCGACAATCCCAAGCTCCTGATCGCCATGTGCAACACCGCCGACCCCGGCTGCATGCCCGACGGGGAAGACTCCATCACGACCCAATGGGACCACGTGCGGGCGGCCCAGGAGAACACCGTCGCCGCCATCCGCGGCGAGCTGGCGTGGACCGACCCCGAGTCGGGAAGAATTCACGAGATTCGCTCCAGCCGCCAGCTCATGTTCTACCGCCCCCGGGGGCTGCACCTCGCGGAAGGCCGGGTGGTGCCGCACGAGGAGGTCTCCGCCTCGCTGTTCGATCTCGCCGTGGTCTTCTTCCGGACCGCCGCCGAGCGGCGGGCGGTCGCCAAGGACCCCTCCGCGCAACGCAAGCTCTGCTTCTATCTCCCCAAGACCGAATCGGCGGAGGAGGCGAGGTGGTGGAGCGACCTGATCGCGGCCATGGAGGAAGCGGTGGGCCTCCCGGTCGGGACCACGAAGGTGATGTTCCTGATCGAATCGCTCCCCGCGGCCTTGCAAATCGAGGAGATCCTCCACGAGTCGCGCCGCCACGCGATCGGTCTGAACCTGGGGCGCTGGGACTACATGGCGAGCCTGCTCCATTACAAGCTGGCCGACCCGGAGTGGATTCTCCCGGATCGAAACACGATTCCCCACGACATCCCTTTCTTCCAGAACGTCCGGCTCCGGCTGGTCGACGTGTGCCACCGCCGCGGGGCCCTCGCCATCGGCGGCATGACCGCGCTCTTCCCGGATCGCAAGAACGCGGAGCTGAACCGGATCGCCCTGGAGCGCCTCGCTGTCGACAAGAGCAACGAAGCGGCGGCGGGGTTCGACGGCGCCTGGACCGGACACCCCGACCAGCACGAAGGGGCGATCCGGCAGTTCCCGTCCCCCAACCAGATCGGCGTGACCCATCCGGAAGCTCCCGCCGAGCCCCAGTTGACGCCGAACCCCCGGGGCGTGGGGCACGTCAGCCTGGCCGGGACGCGCGACGCGGTGCGGACGGTGATCGAATACCGCTTCGGAGTGCTCTCGGGACTGGGAGCGCGGCTGATCCGCGGCTTCGACCATCACGGAAACCTGATCGGGGGGTTCATGGAGGATCTCGCCACCGATCGGATCTACCGGCTGATGATCGCCCAGAGGATCCGGCACGGCGTGGCGACGGAGGAGGGAGCGGCGATCACGCTGGAGCTCGTCAGCCGGCTGTTCGACGAGGAGTTGGAGAAGATTCTCGCGTCCGCGGGCCCGGACGAGGCAGGCGTGGCGCGACGCTATCGCCGGGCGCGCGAGCTGTCGGAAGCGATGATTCGGCGGGGCGAATTCTAACGGCTGGAATAAATCCAAAACCGGAGGTGAGGATCATGGGACTGGAGGTGGAAGCGGCGGTGAGCGAAGCGGGGGTGGAAGTGGCGGTCGGCGCGGCGGAGGAACGGACCTGGAGATATCCCGAGGAAGAGGTGGCGCGGCTCTTCGCGCCGCCGGAAGGGATCGACCCCTGCCTGAAGCTGCGCGCCATGCTGCGGGAGCGTTTCGAGAAGCGGCACTCGGATCCGCGCAACTCCTTCACGCACACCGCGGGCGCTTTCGACGCCCTGACCGCCTCGATGCTCACCCGGGTCGGGTTCGACGCCATCTACGCGAGCGGCTGGCAGCTGGCCGTCGCCCACAGCATGTATCCCGACATCGGGATCTATCCCTCGCATTCGATGGTGGATCTCGTCCGCGAGCTGATCCGCGGCGTCGAGGGGACCCGCGACACGCATTTCTACGACACCGGCGGCGAGATCCTCAACGTCCCTCCCATCTTCGCCGACATCGAGGCCGGGTTCGGAGGGCCCACCCAGACCTTCACCCTCACCCGGGAGCTGATCCGCGCCGGCGTCGCCGGGGTGCACCTGGAAGATCAGGACCCCGCGGAGCGCACTTGCGGCCACATCGTCGCCCATCACGGCAAGAAGCGGCCCAAAGTGCTGGTCGAGACGCGCCGCTGGATCGAGAAACTGATCGCCATCCGCGCGGCGGCCCAGGCCGCCGGCAAGGACGTCGTGATCATCGCCCGCACCGACGCGGTCGACGGCGCCGTCCCGGGGGGACGTGAGCCCGGGATCCGCAACGCCATCGAGCGCGGCCTCGAGGCCGCCTCGCTCGGCATCGTCGACGTGATCTGGCCGGAGTTCAACGACACGCTCCTGGACGGTCCCCGGCAGTTCGCCGAGGCGATCCACGAGCGCTATCCGAACCAGATGCTCGGCTTCAACCTCTCCCCGTCGTTGCACTGGGGCAAGGCGAAGCAGGGCGGAACGCTCCTGACCAACGCCGATCTCGGAAAGCTCGGCTACGCGCTGCAGTTCTGCACGCTGCTCGCCTTCCGGTCCAGCGGCATGGCGCTGGAGCGCGCCCTGAGGGCGTTCCGCACCAGCGGGCTGGAGGCGCTGGCCGACCTGCAGATCAGCGAGGTGGCGGAGCCCGGGCTGGAGCCCGTGACCCGGAAGCACCAGGCCTTCGCGGGGACCGATCGCTGGCTGACGTTCGAGAAGGTTGCGAAGGACGGCCGGAAGTAGCGGCCGGCTCGGGAGCCACCGCGGGATTCGCTCGGCAAGGCGGTAATCCCGCCGGCCGCGAGAAGCGCCCCGAGCCAAAGCGGCAGAGGAACGGTCTCGCGTCTCATCCTTACTACTACCCTGGTCACGCTACCAATCGCCGGCGGGTCCGCCCCGGATGGCGCCGCGGATTGCGTCTCGACGCGTCCTCGCCGTCGCGGTCGCGCCGCAGGCGGCCGGCAATAAAGAGATAACCTTCGCCAACTCAACGGTCTCGACTCGCGCGGGCGGCGCCGGCCCGCCGCCGAGTTGACGGCTCCCCGATCACTTGCCTATCCTTCCCGGTCACGCTACCCTCGTCAGCCGAGGCTTGGCCCTGGCGTGCCAGGGCCCGAGGATCCGTTGCCACATCCGATTCAGCTCCCTGTCCGGTCCGCGGCGGCGGCGTCCGCCCTCGCGATCCTGCTGGCTGCGCTCGCCGCGGGGGCGGCGGAGCTGGGCGAGGGCGAAGTCGGGGTGCGGATCCAGAATCTGCCGCTTGCGACCCGCGTCATCCTGGAGTTCCCGGCGCGCCCCGCCTACCAGATTCTCCGCCAGGCCGATCGCGTCACCCTGACTCTCCAGGGATCTTTCCGATCGATTCCCTTCAAGTCGAAGAGGCTGGACGATCCCGTGCTCGATCGCTTCAAGCTCGATCGCGGCTCGCGCCAGACCGATCTCCTTTTCTTCACCGGGCCCGAGTTCGGATCGGTGAGCTCCTTCGAGATGACCTCCCCCTTCCGCCTGGTCATCGATTTTCAGCGGCGCGCCGGTGTCCCGGGCCCCTCGCCGCTCGGCGCGGGCGCGCGCGCCGCGCCGGGGGCGGAGCCGCCGCCGCGCCTACCCGAGCAGGAGCCGCCGGGGCGCGCGCCCGTCCCGGAGGGCCCGACGGCGCGGAGCATCCCGGTGCCGACGAAGAAGCCCGGGATCCAGGTGATCGTGGTCGACGCGGGCCACGGGGGAAGCGAGACCGGGGCGAAAGGCCCGACCGGCCTGCTCGAGAAGGACGTGACGCTCGACGTCGCCCGCCGGATCCAGGCCGGCCTGAGCCGCAAGCTCGGGGTGAACGTGATCCTCACGCGGGAAGGGGACAAGCAGGTGCCGCTCGACGAGCGCACCGCCATCGCCAATCACGAGCGCGCCGATCTCTTCCTGTCGATCCACGTCAACGCCTCGCGCGCGAAAGAGGCCCGCGGCGCCGAGACCTATTTCCTCTCCTACCAGGCGACGGACGACGAATCCCGCGCCCTGGCCGCGCTGGAGAACAACACCCTGGGCGTGGCGGCCCCCCCCGGCAATTCGAACCTCGGGATGGTGCTCTGGGATCTCGCGCAGTCGCAATTCCTTTCCGAGAGCAGCCAGCTGGCCGAGACGATCCAGCAGAACCTGAACGACGCGCTGCGCATCGAGAGCCGCGGCGTCAAGCAGGCGCCGTTCCGGGTGCTGATGGGGGCCACGATGCCCGCCGTCCTGGTGGAGATCGGGTTCATCACCAACGGCGAAGAAGAGGCGAGGCTCAAGGAAGGGGTCTACCGGGACCGCATCGCCGCGGCCATCGTCGATAGCGTCGCCGCCTTCAAGGAACGCTCCGAAAAACAGCTGGGACTGCGATGAAGCCCCGCGACAAGGCGTTCCTCCTGGGCGCGATGGTCCTCTCCGTCTCGCTGATCGCCGCAGCGATGCTCTGGAAGGTCGACTCGCGCAAGGCCGCGACGCCGGCTCCCGCGCCCACTCCGGAGCAGGCCGCGTCCCCCGAGACGCCGGCCCTGAGCCGCTCCCCGGTCGAAGGCTCCGAGCAAAACCAGCGGGAGGTCACGCTCTTCTTCCAGGCGCAGGGCGGAGTCGATCTGCAAGGCGAGAAGCGGAAGATCTTTCTGACCGACACCGTGACCGATCAAGCCCGCCAGACGATCAAGGAGCTGATCGACGGACCCCGGGAGTCGCTGCTGCCCACGATCCCGTCCGCGGCGGAGCTGCGGGAGGTCTACCTGGCGGCCGACGGGACCGCCTACGTCGACTTCTCCCGGGCGTTCGTCGACGCGCATCCCGGCGGCTCCTCGGGAGAGATCGACACCGTCTTCTCGCTCGTCGACACCCTCACCTTCAATTTCCCGGAGATCAAGCGGGTCAAGATTCTCGTGGAAGGGGAGGAGCGCAGCACCCTGCGGGAGCACCTGGACCTGACCCGAGCCTATCTCCCCGACATGTCGATCGTCTCGCAGAAGGAGGGGCCCTGAGGTGGCCGATCCGCGGCCGATCGGCGTCTTCGATTCGGGGATCGGCGGGCTGACCGTCTTCCGGGCCTTGTCGGCGCGGCTGCGGGCGGAGAGCCTCCTCTATCTGGGGGACACGGCGCGCGTGCCCTACGGCACGAAGTCGGAGGAGACGGTGACCCGCTACACGCGGGAGTCGGCCCGCTTCCTCCTGCGGCGCGGGATCAAGGCGCTGGTCGTCGCCTGCAACACCGCCTCCGCCCTGGCGCTGCCGGCGCTGGCGGACGAGCTGCCGGTGCCGTCGCTCGGGGTGATCGATCCGGGGGCCCGCCGCGCCTGCCGCGCGAGCGCCACGGGGCGGATCGGCGTGATCGCCACGGAGGCCACGATTCGCAGCGCCGCCTATCCGGAGGCGATCCGGCGCGCCCGGCGCGAGGCGCGCGTGACGGCGGTGGCCTGCCCGCTCTTCGTCCCGCTCGCGGAGGAGGGGTGGGCCGAATCGGAAGTGGCGCTGCTCGTGGCCCGGAGCTACCTGTCGGCCTTCGACGAGCGCGGCATCGACGCCATGGTCCTGGGATGCACGCACTACCCGCTCCTGCGCGGGGTGATCGCGAAAGTGCTCGGCGACGCCATCACGCTCGTCGACTCCGCGGCGGCGGTGGCGGAGGAGACGGCGATGCTGCTCGCGGAGAAGGGCCTCCTCGCCGAAGGCAGGGAGAAGGGCTCGCACCATTTCTTCGTGACCGACTCTTCGCGGCGCTTCGAGGAGGTGGGCTCGAGGTTTCTGGGGATGCCGCTGGCGCGGCTCGAACAGGTCGACATCACGGGAGAGAGCTGATGCTGCGGAAGGACGGACGGGGCCCGAACCAGATGCGCGAGATTCGAATCGAGCTGGGCGTGAACAAGTACGCGGAAGGCTCGGCCCAGATCGTCCTGGGCGACACGAAGGTGATCTGCACGGCGAGCCAGGAGGACCGCGTGCCCCAGTGGCTCCGCGGGCAGGGCCACGGATGGATCACCGCGGAGTACGGCATGCTGCCGCGCTCCACCGACGTGCGGACGCAGCGCGAGGCGTCGCGCGGCCGCCCCTCGGGGCGCACCCAGGAGATCCAGCGCCTGATCGGCCGCTCGCTGCGCGCCGTGACCCAGCTCTCCGCCATCGGCGAGCGGACGATCTGGATCGACTGCGACGTGATCCAGGCCGACGGGGGTACCCGGACCGCCTCGATCACCGGCGGATTCGTCGCGCTGGCGCTGGCGTTCCGCAAGATGCGGGATCGCGACCAGCTCCTGAAGAAGCCTCTGAACGGGTTGGTAGCCGCCACCTCGGTCGGGATCCTGGAGGGGACGCCGAGCCTCGACCTGAGCTACGAGGAGGATTCGCGCGCCGACGTCGACATGAACATCGTCCGCACCTCCGCCCAGAAATACGTGGAAGTACAGGGGACCGCCGAGAAGACGCCCTTCACGCCGGAGGAGATGCAGAAGATGCTCCAGCTGGCGAACGACGGCATCGACCGCCTGTTCGAACGCCAGCGGAGCCTGCTTTCCGATTTCCTGCCCTCGCTGCTCCAGTGACGGAGGCTTCCCCCGGTGGAGCTTCTCATCGCGACCCGCAACCGAGGCAAGTTCGCCGAGATCGCCGAAGCGCTCGTCCCGCTCCGCCTGACGCTGCGGGGCGCCTTCGATTTCCCCGACGTCCCCGACTGCCCGGAGGAGGAGACGTCGTACGAGGAGAACGCGACCCGGAAGGCGCTCCATTACGGCGAAGCCACCGGCCTGCCCACCCTGTCGGATGATTCGGGGATCGAGGTGGCGGCGCTGGGAGGGGCGCCGGGCGTCCTCTCCGCCCGGTACGGGGGCGCGGGGCTGAGCGACCCGGAGCGGACGCGCAAGCTCCTCGAGGCGGTCGCGGCCGTCCCCGACGGGGAGCGGCGGGCGAAGTACGTGGCGGTCGTGGTCCTGGCGCTGCCGGGCAAGGTCGTCGGCACGTTTCGCGGCGAGTCGGAGGGGGTTCTCCTGCGCGAGCCGCGCGGGACCGGCGGTTTCGGCTACGACCCGATCTTCTATTATCCGAGCCTGCACCTCACGTTCGCCCAGATGCTTCCGGCGGTGAAGCGGCAGGTGAGCCATCGCGGCCGCGCGCTGGCCCTGGCGGTCAACTCGCTGCGCCGGGACGCGGGCCTCCTCAAGTGAAAAAAGCCGGACTGCTCGGCCGGGCGCTGCTCGTCTACGGCGTGGCCCTGGCCCTGCGCCTGCGGAACGTCCGATCGGTGCTGGCGGGGGACCGCGTCCTCCTCGGGTTCGACGATCCCTACTATCACCTGCGGCGCGTCCTGCTCACCCTGACGCACTTCCCGCGCGTCCCCGTCTTCGACTTCTACACCAACTTCCCGCAGGGGGCCCGCATCACCTGGCCTCCCGGATTCGATCTCTTCGTCGCCGGGGTCTCCTGGATCGCCGGGCTCGGGCATCCGACCCGTCACCAGGTGGAAGTCACGGCGGCCTTGCTGATCCCGTTCGTCGGGGCGGTCACCGCCGTGCTCGTGCTGCTCCTGGCGGAGGAGATCCTCGGCCGCGCGCGGTGGGAGGCGCTCGCCGCCGCCCTGCTGTTCGCGTTCCTGCCGGCGCAGCAAGCGATCTCCACGGTGGGGCGGCTCGATCATCACGTGGTCGAGATGATCTCCTTCGGCACGGCGGTCCTGTTCTTCCTCCGGGCGCTGCGCGACGATCCCGGCAGCCGCTTCTCGTTCTGGGGCGGGGTGGCCCTGGCCCTCGGGGTCTTCTGCTGGACCGGCTCGATCCTCTACGCCGGGTTCCTGGCGGTCTTCGCGGCGGGGCAGATGATCCTCGACCGCCTCCTCGGCCGGCCCGAATCGGCGGCCGGGCGCAGCGCGCTGCGAGTGATCTTCTGGGGGGCGCTCCTGCTGATCCCGCTGGTGCTCCTCTCGCCCCACGAAGGCCTCTCCCGATTCAGCTACCTTTTCCTTTCCTGGTACCAGGTGGCGATCCTCGGGACTGCCGCGCTGCTGATTCCAGCGCTCGCGGAAGTCATCTTCTCCCCCGGCCGCCGGCTCGGATGGCTGCGCGCCGCGGGAGGGGGACTCGTCGTCCTCTTCCTGCTCGGCCTCGGCGGCTGGATTCTGGTGCGCGGCAGCGGGGGACTCGATTTCCTGACGAGGAAGGATCGGGTCATCGCGCTGCTCGTGGAGTCGACCCCGGCCTGGAGGCTTCCGGAAGGTCAGCTCGTCGAGTATTTCTCTCCTCTTCTCTATATAGCGCCGCTGGCGTTCTTCCTCCTGGGGCGCGCGCTCGTGAAGAACCGGTTCGGCGACGTCCGGATGAACAGCCTGCTCGCCCTGTCGCTGTTCACCGCGATGCTCGGCGCCTCGCAGGCCCGGTTCCTGAACTACTTCGCCGTGCCTTACTGCATCGTCATCCTCTGGGCGCTGCGCGCCGGCGTCGACGCGCTGCGGCGCCGCACCCGCAAGCGATCCCTGCGCTGGTCGATCGGCGGCGCCGGGGCGCTGGTGATCCTGCTGCCTCTCGCCCCCATCCTCCGGGAGTCGATCCACTCCCTCCCGGGGAACGTCTCGTCGACCCCGGCGCTCCCTCACCTCTATCCCTCCCTGGAGTGGATGCGCGATCGCACGCCGAAAACCAGCCACCTGATGGAGCCCGACAAGCGCCCCGAATACGGCGTGCTCGCCGATTTCACGTTCGGCCACTGGGTCACCGTGATCGGCGAGCGCCCCAACTTCTGCAATCCTTTCAGCCTCGCGCCCTGGCACGAAAAGCCGATCTTCGAATCGGCGCGCCTCTTCCTGGCGGAGGACGAGGGGCCTCTGGTCGAGGAGCTCGATCGCCTGCGCCTGCGCTACGTCCTCCTCTACAATCAGGAAAACGCCATCCCCGACTACGCGCGGCTGTCGGGCAAGAGAGTCGACGACTACCTGGCGATCCAGCCCGGCAACCGGCGCGCTATCCCCAGCCCCCGGTTCTTTCGCACCTTCGGAGTCCGGCTGGCCCTGTTCGACGGGTCCGCCTACGAGGCGGCGGGGGAGAAGATCGCCGCGCTCTCTTCGTTCCGGCTGGTGCACGAGTCTCCGGAGACCCACCGGCGGAGGATCCCCGGCCTCGCCGCGCCGCTCGAAGCCTCGCGAGTGAAGATCTTCGAGCGCGTGAAGGGGGCCCGCATCGAGGGAAGAACCGATCCGGGCGAGGAGGTGACTTTGAAGATCCGGATCGACTCCGACGCCGGGCGGCAGTTCACCTACAGCGCGACCACCACGGCGGCCCGCGACGGAGCGTTCGCGTTCGTCGTTCCCTATCCCACCGGTGTCTGGGGCGACACGTCCGGAGGGCCCGTCGTCATCTCGGCCTCGCACTGCCACGTAGAGACCAGCCTGTCGGAGGAGGAAGTGATCGCCGGCGCGCGCCGGCAGGCTCGATGCCACTGAGGCCCCGCCGCGTCCTTGGCCCGGTCCGTTGCCGCGCCAGAACCCTCGGCGCGGCCCTGCTTCTCGCCGTCCCCGCTCTCCTCGCCCCCGCGTCGTGCGCCGGCCGGAAACCGCCCCGATTCTCGCGGATCCCGCCGGCCCCCGCGCGTCTCAGCGGGCCGTCTCCTGCCGCCAATCTCGTCCTGAACGGCGGCTTCGAGGAGGGACCGGCCGATTCTCCGGCGGCTTGGGACATCGTGGGGAAGGCCGAGCCGGGCGCGAGGCTCCGGGCGGTGGCGATTCCGGGGGCGCCGGAGGGGAAGCGCGTGGCGGAGGTCTCGCTCTCGCGCGCCGCCGGAAAGCCAAGCACCAACGTCTATTTCCATCAAGACGTCCGAGTGCGGCCCTGGACCACCTACGATCTCTCGGTCTGGGTCCGCGGCATCGATCTCGTGTCGGCCGTGGCGGAGCCGCGGGGCTACGGCCAAGGCTGCGGACTGTTCTTCTGGCTCTTGGGCCCCGACGCCGACTGGACGAAGCGCCTGTTTCCGTCGGGAGCTTCTCCGCGGCGCGACGGGACGACCCCCTGGGAGCTTCGCAAGATGCGCTTTACGACGCCGCCGGCCGACGTTTTCCCGCCGCCGGCGAACGGCAGCGACGGCCGGTTCAACCTCTTTCTCCAGGTCCGGCTGCACGGCACCGGCACGGTTCAGCTCGACGATCTCCGGCTTGCCGCTTCGAGCGCGGCGCCCCCTCCGCCGCGCCGGGATCGGGGACGTCTGGCTCTCGTGCGCCGCGACGGCCGTCCCTTCTTCGGGCTGGGAATCCACATGATTCCGAGCGATCTCACCTGGGCCGGCGTCGCCCGGCTGTCGATCTTCAACTTCACGACGTCGGGGGGGACGTTTCCGGAGAAGGCGTCCCTCGGCATCGAGTCGTTCGCCATGGCCGCCATGCTCGACCCGGCCTGCGGCGGCTGCGCCGGTCCCGCCGCCGCCGAATGTCCCGCCTGCCGCGGCTGTCCCGACCACGCCGAGGCATGTGACGCGTACCACCCCGCCATCCACCGGATGCCGGGAATCCTGGGCGTCTGGCTCGACGAGTCGAACTTCAATCCCCAGATCGGGGGCGATCTCGGCGAGCTGGAGCGCACGGCGCGCCGGATGAAGGAGAACGCCGCGCGCCTCTCGCTCTTCGGCCGCCAGCTGGAGCTCTACGGCAGCGACCTGCCGGCCGGCGTCTACTTCAACACCTACGGTTGGGACGACGTCGCCCGCTACCACGCCTCCGGAGCGTTCGACATCGTGGCGACCCTGCGCCGCGGCGGCAACCCGAGGAAAGGCGCCGTGGGCGGGCTGATGTCGGAGTTCCCGGAGACTTCGATCAACGGCATTCGCCAGTCGGCGAGGCGGCTGGCCGACGACGTCACCGACGGCGCCGGGCGCCAGGGGAAGCCGGTCTGGATGGTGGTCAACGGAGGGAGCGGACGGATCGTGGAGGACCCCGAGGATCCGTCGTATGCCGCGGCGCCGCACGACGCGGCCGCGCTGCTGGCGTCGCGCCCCGACCTTCACCAGCTGCGCTACATGCTCTATGCGGCGGTGCTGAACGGCGCCACCGGCCTCCATTTCTACCAGGACTACGCCGACACGCTCCTGACATCAGCCGACCCTTACTGGACCCGGGTCCTCGTCCCCGCCGCCGCCGAGCTCGCGACGCTGGAGCGCGAGACCGGCTTCCTGACGCGGGCCGATTACAACGATCTCCCCCATCGCCTGGAAGGGGGGGCCGAATCGATCGACTCGATGCTCAAGCGGTCGGGCGACAGCTGGATCCTGGCGGTCGCCAACGCCTCCGAGCGCGAGGCACGCGGCGTGGAGCTCGTCCTGGAGAAAGGATGGAAGCTGGCGGGGCCGCCCGAGCGGCTGACGTACCGGCACGCGGAGCGCGCCGCGCAGCGGAAGCTCGAAGCCTCCCCCGCTGGGTCGGGGGAGCCGGATCGCTTCCGGCTGGAGCTTCCCGGCTACGGCGTGGCACTGTACCGCTTCCGGGTCTCCCGGTTTTAGGGCATCACGGAGAAGGAGATCTCTTCCGAGGCCTGGGTTCCGGCCAGCTTGTCGCTCACCGTCACCTTCAGCCGGTATTCGCCGGTCGGGAATCGATCGAGCGGCAGCGTGTAGGCCTGCGCCTGGGAGGCGGTGGGGCCGAGATGGATCCGTCCCAGGGAGACGTTGCCGTCGGGCTGGAAGGCGGAAACGTCGTAATCGATCTCGAGGCTGGCGCGTCCTTCGGGATCCTTCTTCACGTTGTAGATCTGATAGTAGAAGCTCAGCGCATCCGACGGCTTGAAGAGCGGCTCGGCCGCCTGCACGATCTCCAGCGATCCGAAGAGGAACGGCGACGGCTTCTCGCCTTCGGCGCGGGCGTGCTGGGAGAGGCTCTTGGCCACCGTCAGGGTGCTGAGCATCAAGGAATCGTTCTTCGAGAGATCGGGGACGACCAGCGGCTCCCGGTACGCGCCGGTCTTGCCCGCCACCCGATCCTCCGCCGCGAACACCGCCAGGTAGCGCCCCGGCGGCGCCGGCACGACCGCCTGGTACAGGAGGTGATCGCCGATTCCCGCCTTGTCGTTCTGGGGAGCCGGGGCGAACGCCTCGCGCGAGGAGATCGGCACCTCCGCCCCCGGATGATCCTGGTCGATCAGCTTGCCGAAGAGGCCCAGATCGGGCCGCTCCTTGCCGCCCTCCGAGCGGTACATCACCGAGGTCGTCTTGACGGCGATCGTGATGGCCACGAGCGTCTGCCCCGAATCGGTCTTGAAGAAGGAATAACGGCTCTTCAGCGGGAAGACCTCGAAGCTGCTGCGGGTGACCACGACGTCGTGGAGGATCGCCGCCTCCTTCGGCGGCAGGGTCTGCACGCGCGAATAGATGAAGCTTGTCTCGAAATCACTCTGGGAGTAGGGAACCCCCTGGGAAAGGAGCAGCGGGTCCTTGCCGTTGAAGATCGGCAGGTTGAAGTCGGGATCCCGCGGCTTGTCCCCCATGAACTGCAGCCCGTGGGCCACGTCGGAGTCGAAGGTGGGCTTGTTGCTCAGCTCGTACTCCCCCTGCACGTTCTTGGCGAAAGCGATGACGGTGTTCGGGGGGAGGTCGGGAAAGGGGGGATGCCGGTAGATCCAGAGCACCGTGCCGCGGTGCCCCCGGGCCACCCGGTCGCGGACCATCTCGTCGGGCGGCCCGACGAGGATGTAGATCTTCCCCATGTCGGTCAGCCATCCCGGGGTGGAGGTCTCGGAGTAGAGGCGGATCGAGTCGAGCGCCCGGTTCCGGATCTGCTCCTTGAATTCGTTGTATTCCGTCCTCGGCGTGGGGTCCCGGCGGCGCCAGAAGAGGTCGATGAAGTTGGCCCGCTCCTGCTCCGTCTTCAGCATCTTGTAAGTCTTGTCCTCTTCCTTGGTGATGATGTAGCGGACGGGCCCTTCCCGCCATCCCGGCGTCGGCTTGTCGACGTTGATCTCGTACAGGCTCTCGCCCGCCCGGGCCGGGGGCGTCGCGAAACCCGCGGCCAGAGCCAGGAAAAGCGCCCCGAGCGCGGCGGACGTAAGGTGATGGAGACGCATAGCTTGTTGAAAGTATAGCACCGCCGCCTCGTTGTGGCCGACCGGCGTTCCGGCTATAGTACCGGGCATGGAAACAGAGGGGGAAACGGCCGGAACGCGCCAGCGGCTCAAGAGCCTGATCCGGGAGCGCTGCCTGCTGCAAGGCGATTTCGTCCTCGCCTCGGGCGCCCGCTCCAGCGTCTATTTCGACTGCAAGCGCGTGACGCTCCACCCCGAGGGCGTCGCGCTCATCGGGGAGCTGCTTTGGGAGAGGATCGTCGCGCTTCCCGGCGAGGTGAGCGCGATCGGCGGCCCGACGATCGGCGCCGACCCGATCGTCGGACACCTGGCGGCGCTGTCGTGGCAGAAGGGGAAGCCGATGGCCGCCTTCCTCGTCCGCAAGGAAGGCAAGGCGCACGGCACCCGGCGGCTGATCGAGAATCCTCCCGCGGCCGGCAGCCGCGTCGTGGTCTTCGAGGACGTCGTCACCAGCGGCGGCTCCACGCTGGATGCGATCCGGGCCGTGGAGGAAGCCCGCCTGAAAGTGGCCGCCGTGTTCAGCCTGGTCGACCGCGAGCAGGGCGGCAAGCAGGCCCTGGCCGCCTACGACTACCAGCCTCTCTTCGTGAAGTCGGAGTTCGGGCTGTAAGCGCCCGCTCCTCGCCTCTCAGTTCGACAGCCTCGTCACCATCTCCCGCAGCGCGTCGACGGTGAACGGCTTCTCCAGGATCGGGCGCCCGGTCCGTTTGAGGAAGTCCGCCGACTCGGCGTTGGCGACGTCGCCCGTGGCGAAGACCAGCTTGTTCTCCAGCTCCGGCCGCTTCTCGCGGATGTACAGGAAGACGGCGCGCCCGTCGACGTCGGGCATGCGGATGTCGGCGAGGATCAGGTCGAAAGCGCGCCCGGAGGCGAGCCGCGCGATGCCGTCGCGCCCCCCCATCGCCGATTCGACCCGGATCGGCAGCCCCGCGAAAGCGTCTCCGACGAACTGCAGGACCGCCGGATCGTCGTCGATCACCAGGACCTGGCGGGCTCGCGCCGGGACCGCGGGCGCCCGGCCGGCCGGCGCCGCCGCGCCCGCTTCGGGGGAGTTGGCGGGGCGGGCGGCGATCGGGATCTTGAGTCGGAAGGTCGTTCCGCGGCCCGGCTCGCTTTCCACGTCCACCGATCCGCCGTGCGCCTCCACGATCCCGTAGCAGATCGACAGCCCCAGCCCCGTCCCGCGCCCCACCGGCTTGGTCGTGAAGAAAGGCTCGAAGATCTTGCTGCGCAGGCCCGGCGGAATCCCGGGGCCGTCGTCCTCCACCTCGATCTCGATGCGTCCCTCGGCCTGCCGCGTCGCGATCCGGATCCGGCTCCCTTTGCCTGCGTCCTGAATCGCCTGCTCAGCGTTCACGATCAGGTTCAGGACCACCTGCTGGAGCTGGCTCACGTCGGCCCAGGTCGCGGGCAGCCCCTTCACCAGATCGGTGACCACCTCGATGTTCTCGCCCCGGAGCTGGTAGGCCCGCAGCCCCACGGTCCGCGTGATGGCGTCGTTCACGTCGACCATGCCGCGCTCGTGCTTCTGCTTCCGGGCGAAGGTGAGGAGGTTCTGCACGATCTTCTGGCAGCGCTCGGCCTCGCCGGCGAGCAGGTCGAGCTTCCGCTGCGTGGCGGCGTCGGCGGTCTGCTGCCGGAGCAGCCCGGCGTAGCCGAGGACCACCGTCAGCGGGTTGTTCAGCTCGTGCGCCACGCCCGCGACGAGCTGCCCCACCGCCTTCATCTTCTCCGAATGAAGCAGCGTCTCCTGGGCGCGCTGCAGCGCGGCGGTGCGCTCCTCCACCCGCCGCTCCAGCGCGGAGCGCTCCGCTTCCAGCTCCGAGCGCGTCACGTCGAGATCGGCCGCCATGCGGTTGAACGCCACCCCCAGCTCGCCGATCTCGTCGGCCGTCGAGGGGGTGACCCGCACGGAGAGATCTCCTTGCGACACCCGGCGCGTCGCCGACACCAGCTCGCGCAGCGGCGTGCCGATGATCCGGACCACCCCGAAGCCGATCCCGACGCAGAGCAGCAGGAGCCCCGCGCCCGCGCCCGCGATCTGGGATTGCAGCCGCCGCGTCCGCGCCACCGTCCGATCGGTCGAAATCGTCAGCCGGACCCGGCCGATCGGCGTGCCGGGCTTGCCGCGCGGCTCGTCCAGGACGAACGCCGCCGAATCGCCGCCGGCCGCGGGGCTGCCTTCCGTGCGGATGAGGGCGGTCAGGAAGATCGATCCCTTCTGCATCGTTCGCGGGACGGCACTTGAGGGCGCGCCGGCCGTGAACCGCGCCAGAGCGCGGCCTTCGGAGTCGAACACCGAGGCCTCGAGGAGGTCGGGATCGCGCCGGGCGCCTTCGAGCAGCGTGCGGAGAGCTTCGGAGTCCCGGGCGAGCAGCGGCAGCTCGGCATTGTAGGCGAGCGTCTCCGCCAGCAGGCTGGCGCGCTCGTTCAGCTCGCGCAGCCCTTCGGCCCGCACGGTGCGCCCGAGGAAGAACGTCGTCACTCCGAGGACCGCGATCAGCGCCACCGCGAAGGGCAGGACCATGCGGACGGTGAGCCGGTTGAAGAGGCGGAGGAGACGCTTCATGGCTGGGGATAGATCGTCCGGGCCCGCAGGACGATGTCGCTCGGAAGGCTCACTCCGAGGTGCGCCGCGGTCGCGCGGTTCAGGAAGAGGGCGACGCTGGGCGGGCGCTCCGGACGAAGCCCCTTCGGCGACTTGCCGTCCAGCAGCGCGAGGCCCATCTGGGCGGCCCGCCGCCCCACTTCCTCCGGATCGGCGGCGAGCGCCGCCAGCGCGCCGCTGCGGACGAACCCTTCGGAGGCGGCGAAAAGCGGCTTCTTGGCGCGCAGCGCGAGGAGGATCAGGGCGCGCGCGTTGGCCGGCGTGAGAACCGTCGGATCAGCCAGGGCCCAGAACGCGTCCACTTCCCCCGACAGGAGCTGGGCCGCCCGCAGGACCTCGCCTTCCGAGCGGACCGCCTGCGGCACGAGGACCAGGCCGTCGGCGCGCGCCACTTCGATGGCGCGGCGCACCGACTCGCCCGACACCGACGGATCGTAGATGACGCCGATCCGGCGCAGGCCCGGAACCATCTCGCGCATCAGATCGAACTGCCGGTCGGTCGTCACCTCCATCGTCACCCCGGTCACCTTGGCCCCGGGAGAATCACCGGGGCTCGGAAGCCCGACGGAAGCGGGATCGAGGACCATGGCGTACGACAGCGGCGCGCCGTCGAACATCTCCCGGGCGACCCGCGCGGCGCGCGAGCCGATGGCGATGATGAGCGACGGGCGCTGCTCCGGCTCGTTCTTGGCCCGGCCCCCGGCGCCGACCTGGAGACTCGTCACCTCGGCGCGCGGCGCCGACTTCATGAGCGCTTCGCGCGCCGCCGCCTCGGCCCGGCGGTAGGCGCTGTGCTCCCCTGAGACGAGGATCTTCACCCGCATCCCGGACGGATTGTCGGCAGGCGCCGCTCCGGCGGTGGCGATGAACAGCGTCAGCGCCATCGAAGTCTGCGAGATGAGTCGGATCAAAAGTCGCCCTTCAGCTCGAGCGCCACCACCCGGCCGCGCAGGGAAGTGTCGATGTCGTCATTGATCAGGGTCTCGCGCGGGTGCGCGTTCGTCGCGTTTCTCACCAGCAGCCCGCCGCTGAACCTTCCCTTGCCGGCGGCGAAGTGGTACCGGGCCGCGGCGTCGAACAATTCATAGGAAGGCTGGGGCCGCACCCCGAAGACGTCGGGCGAGGAGACGGTGTAGCCGCTCGAGTAGCTCCCCGCGAGGTCGAAGGTCCAGCGAGGGTGGGGACTCCACGCCGCCGTCAGGATGGCGCGGCTCCGCGGCGCGTACGCCGCCGCCCCGTCGTCGTGGTCGAGGCTCGAGCTCCGGAAGGCATAGGCCGCGGTGAGGTCGAGGTTTTTCAGCGGCCGGGAGAGGAGCGTGATCTCTCCGCCCCGCAGCGAGAATCCCGGGTCCCGGTTCTCGTAGCCGCGCCGGATCTCGTTCGGGACCCCCGGCGTGAAGACGCCGGGCCCGAGCTGGATGAAGTCATGAATCCGGTTGTAATAGCCGTCGAACTTCAAGACCATCGGCTCCGCGGCGCGCCAGGAGACGCCGAATTCGAGCGTGTCGATCCGCTCGCGACCCAGTTGGGGATTCCCCTGGAAGACGAGGATCAAGCCGGGCGCCAGCTCCTCGGGGAGGAAGCGCTGGCGGCGGTAGCGCTCGTTCCAGGTGGGAGCCCGGAAGGCGCGCGCCAGCGAGCCGCGCAGGATCAAGTTCTCGGTCGGCTCGGCCACCAGCGCGAAGCGCGGCGAGGTGGCCCCGCCCAGGAACTCGGCATAGTCCCGCCGCAGGCCCGACAGCAGGTGCAGCGACCGGTCGCGGAAGTGCCATTGGTGCTGGACGAAAACGCCGCCGCTGTCCAGCCCCGCGGGCGCGCCGGCGATCTTGACGATGTCGCGGTGGACCGAGTCGTGGGAGGCCTCGAGGCCGACGTTGAGATCCTGGTGGTCGGTCAGCGTCCGGTCGGCGCGAAAGGCGACCCGCACGCGGCTGTCGGTCTCGCGCTCGTTGCCCACCTCCGACGTCGCCGCGTCGTCCGGCGGCCCCGTCTGGTTGTTGTGGCACACGGCGCACGTCGTGCCGCGGTAGCGGTTGAGCGTCGCCGATCCGTGCAGGACGAACTCCCCGGCCTTCTTCTCGTAATGCGTGTCGAGGATGTCGACGCTTTGCCGCGCCGTGCGCGTCGGCGTCCCTTCGAAATCGAAGGAGCCGTTGCGGTTCTGCTGGTGCAGCGCCGAGAAGGAGAACGCCCCCCGCCGCGCCGCTACGTAGGCGTCGGTGCGGCTGTGATCGGCGTCGCCGTTCAGCCGAATCGGCGTGGCCCCGTCGGAGGTGCCCAGCTCGAAGGTGGAATCCCATTGCCCCTTCACCGCCGCCGCCCGGACCCTCCGGTCGAAGGTGTCGCGGCTCCCCACCAGCAGCGTCGCCCCCGACGAGACCCCTTCGATCTTGTCGGCGATCGTGTCGGCCGCCTGCTTCGAGACGATGTTGATCACCCCGCCGAAGGCGTTCGCCCCGTAGATGACCGAGATCGGCCCCTTGATGATTTCGATCCGCTCGATGCGATCGAGCGGGAAGAACCCGGTGTAGTTCGGATGCCCCGGGAACCCCCCCTTGTCGGGGCTGTTGTAAGGCGAGCCGTCGATCAGCATCAGGACCTCCTCGGTGAAGGGCGAGGCGCCCGTCGACCGGATCCCGATGTGCCCGCCCATCGGCGTGTAGCGGATGTCGACCCCCGGCACCCGGCGCAGCAGCTCGAAGATGTTCGCCGCCGCCGAGCGCTCGATTTCCTCGGCGGTGATGACCGTCGTCGCCCCCGGCGCGTCGGTCAGCGGCAGCGCCAGAAGCGGCGTCGCCTCCGGCCCCAGCGCCGCCAGCTCGCGCTTGTCCGTCTCTTCGGTGAAGGCGAGCGGGGAAGCGGACGCCGCGAGCAAGGCGACGAGCGGGAAGGCCGCGAATGAAAGCGTGGCGAGAGTGTGGAGAAAACCACCTATTCGAAGAGGGTACCGAAGCAGCCGCAAGGTGATCTCCCGTGCGCCGTTGGATTTCAGCCCGCTTGGGCCCCCTCAAATATTGTCGCCGCAAGCGTTTGACGCAAGGAACGACCGCTCTTCCACCCTCCCTTCCGCGTGACCGGTCACAAAATCGTGATCCGGGCCTTTAACTCCCCTGGCGAGAACCCGGCGGTCCCGCAGGGAGCCCCGGACAGAGATCGAGAGAATTGTCCCGCCCTCGGAGGTATTACTATGCTCTCTGGTTAACGGATCTGCGGCTCGGAGGAGGAGGGTCCTGGCGGCAGTAAACTCGCGTGGATTCTAGAGGAACGAGAGTCCTGACTGCGCTTGGTGACGGGACTCTTTTCATCCACGAAGAATGGGTGGGGAAGGTTTGGCTCCCCAGGTGGATCAGTACTTCGAACTCAATTCAGACTTGGGACCGGGATCACCTCGGGGAGCAAGTGATCGGAGGTTCGAACTGAGGTAGGCTGAGATTGCACGTCCGGCCTTGTTCTTTCGTCGCCACCTCTTGGGCACAAGGTTACCTCCGGCTGTTGCTTGCAGGAACTTCGGGGACTGTGGCATCCTCCGGTCATGATCCGATGCCAACGCCCACCGGCCTCAGGCCTAGCTTAACGGCGCCACCCCCGACGAGGTCTACCACGGCCGGTGTCGGGCAAACCGTCCGCCTCGCTTCGAACCCCGCTGCCGGTCGCCACGGCGATCTCCGTGCGCCGCGCCAGTCCGGGGCCAGGCAGGAGTCGGACTCGAAATGGAAGTCTGCTACCTGGCCGGGCGACGACATTTACCCCTCGTCGCCCTCAAGCGCGCCGCCTAAGGTCTCTCCTCCAGCCCCCGTCCCCGAAGTGGCCGATCGAGACAAGAATGGGCGCCAAATGTCGGTGGCCTACTTCAGCCCGTCAAATCTCGCTGGCCCACTTCACTGGCGACGGATCAGGGACAGGGCGCTATTTCCTGGGCCTCGCAGGACCCGTCTCCAGGCGGACGCTCCACGCAATTGCTGTCACGACCATAGGACCCCTCCCGCACGGCGTTCCGGGGAACCACTAGGTAGTAATTGCCGATGGCCGGAGCGCTGACGGAAAGCGGAGCGAACATGAGGCTCAGCGAACCGCCGCTGGTGCAGAACCTCGAAGCATGGCTGTAGAAGCCCTGAGCTCCAGTGGGCCCCATCATCGCGCTCTCATAAATCTCGTAATCGCTGTCGTCGGCCAGGCACGAGGCGTCCCAGGTCAGGGTAAGGTCCCCGGTGACCGGATCGCGGGTCACCGTCAACGCCACAGCTGCCGGGAGGCATCCGTCGTCAGCTACCCGGCCGGCTGGCGCGCTGGGAACGAAGCTGAAGTCCCGGAGTTGGGCGGAGGGGGGCCAGGCGGGATCCACGAGGAAGCTGCCGAAGGCGACTCCGTCCCACCTCACTAGTTGCCCGGGCAGGAACTCGGTCCCCCCCAGGTTCGTCGGCACGTCGAAGCTGACGACCGGGTCGCCCGCGGCATTCACGTCGGCGCCCACTACGTTGGCATAGGCGGGTACTCCCGCCGCATCGGCGTCCCAGAACAGCGCGAACGCGCCGGCTCCGGTACGGCTGACCAGGTCGGAGGGGCTGAAGGTCTCTACGCCGAAAGTCACCGGAGTGTCGAAGGAGAGGACGGGGTTGCCAGTGACCGGATCCACAAAGAGGGCGTCGATTCGGGCACCGGCGGGAATCCCCTCGGCGCTTCCGTCGAGGAACATGGCGAACGCGGTGCCGTCGTAAGAGACGAGGTCTCGGGGCTGGAAGTCGGTAGCGCCCAGGGTGACCGGCTGGGCCGGGGAGAAGAGGTAGCTGCCGTCGGCCCGGCGGTGCAGGGAGGCGATTTCGGTGCCCGCCGGCAGGGAGGCCTGCAACACGTAGACCGCGTCATCGCTACGCATGATCTGGTTGGTTGTGTAGTTGGTGCCTCCTAGGAGCGATGGCACGTCGGTGCTCAAGTAGTACGAAGTGCACCAATTGGGTGCCACCCCCAAGAGCAGCGCCGCAGCGAACGCTATGAAAGACCGCATTGCAAAAACTTGACTCTTACAACCATGGCTCGCTTGCATGGGCCCACCTTCCTCTCAGGAGGTTATGGCGCGGTGATGTTTCCGCCCGCATCCATATTTGTTCCGAGCCCACCACCGCATGCAGCTGCGGTGGGACCGACTATTGTATTCCCCCGTGTGTTGTTGTTGCGGTAAGTATGGGAATTGCCGTTCGTAAAGAAGATTCCACACGCGCCTGCCGCGAGATTCCGCTGAGCCTGGTTTTCCTCAAGATGGTTGAAAGCTCCCGTCGCTCCTAGGCCCACCTCGATGCCATGGCTGCCGTTCTGATTCGCCACATTCCGCTCCAGACGAGTTCCGTCGGCCAGGGATCGGATTCCGCGGGAGCCGTTTCGAGTGACGACGTTCTCGATGAGCAAATTGTTGGGTGACGTGGTCGCGATAACGATTCCGCTATCATCTGTTCCCGAGGGTAGGGAACTGACGACATTCGCTGCCACGAGGTTACCCCCAGCATTGACGCCCGCCCCTTCGCTCACCTGGATGCCGTTCACTCCCCCCGCCACGGAGCCGAACTCTTTGAGGAAGTTGCCGCGAACCTCACCGGCCAGAAGGCCATTCAACGAGATACCGGCGTTTGTGATCCTTTCGAGCGTATTGCCTATGAACCGACCTCCGAAGCTCGTTGCAGAGTTTGCCACGTTGATGCCAACCGCTCCAACATCGTGGACGTGACAACCGATCACCTCCACGTATCCTCCGTTGTTAATAATGATCCCGTTTGATGACTGGCCGGCCACTTCGACCGATTCGATCCGAATGCTTACCGGGTCGAGCCCGCTACCAGAAATAATCCCGACGGCCCCGCCGACGATCCTCCCATTGAGGACCGTTATCCCCTTTCTAGGAGCGGTAATACTGATGCCGGCGGCCCCTGCGGCAGGAGAAATTGTTCGGCCATTGAGATCCACGCTCACGTTGTCCGCAGCAATGGTTATGACGTTAGCCGCAGGCGCAGCCGGATCAGGGATATCTCGCGTGAGGATATAGTGACCAGCCTGGCTAATGGTGATGGTTCCGAAGATGGGAATCCGCCCCTCGTCGGCTAGTAGCTCTTGCACTCCCAGAGGGTAGAAAGCCACGGCGAACATTGCGGCGAGCATTCTGACTTTTTTCATATTAGTGCTCCTCGGGTTTGTTCGTGCTCCACGCCCATCAACACGTCCATCAACCTATCCGGCACCGCATCCGAAGATCGCCCTCCTGGCCCTCTTCGAGTTCACGAGTTGTGACCAGGGACCCGGGAAGATTGGCGCGCAGCCTGAAGCACCTGGTCTCGGACTAGAGGACTCAGTTCTCCTCTCCGGGACGGAGTTTCGGCGGTGGTGTTCACGACGAGGGAGCACTCACCGCTTCGGGGCCGTTGACAAGTGCGCTAACCTCGCCGCCATTAAACGCTCCGTCCGGTCGCTAAGGTCCGAGTGCACCAGGAAGGTGATCCGCATCCAGGACCGTCCGACTCATTCCCGTGACCTTTTCCCTCCAACCGTGGCGATCGCCGCGTACACCCTGTCACCCAATACCTGACAAATATCGCTGGCCCCACTTCCCCGAGCCCGGCATGGCTTCGTTGCACACTCGTCTTTTCGATGGAGAAACTGTAGGTCCGGCTGACGGGGTTGTCTAGGTTCGATCTGGCCAAATCGCATGGCCAGATCGGTCACCCCCCGGGTTCGGGTCTTCTGAACGCCGGCGGAGCGACGCGGGGGAGATCCCGAAGGTTCTCACGAAGGCCCGTACGAACGAGGTCCGATCGTGGTATCCCATCTCCCCAGCGATCGCCTCATGGGAGAGCGTCGTGGTCTTCATTCGATCCAGGGCTCCCTGCATTCGGAGGCGACGGAACTCCCTCGCCGGCGAGTCGAGTCCGGAGTCGCGGAACCTCCGGTTCATCTGCCGGACACTGGTCCCCAGGCTCCTAGCCAATCGATCCAATAGGGGCCCACGGAACTCCTGGGCCATCAAATTGAGGCAGGCCTTCTGAAGCCGGCCAGCCGAAGAGCCATCGCGGACCTCGTCAGGGCGCGTATAGGCAGCGACATCGCTGCAAGGCGCGAGCTCCCGCCAGACACCCAGCGACCGGCAGACCTTTTCCTCCAGCACGGGCATCAGGACACCGCAACACTTTCGGTCCGTCCGGCAGCGGTCCAGAATGACGGGACACACCGGTTCTTCCCCGAGCGCCCCGAGGATTTGCAGGGGGCATTCAGACACGAGGATATGGGACGTCGCATTTCTTAGGAGGACAGAAAGGTGGACTCCACTGAGACAGAGGAAGAAGACATTGCGAGGGTCGAGCACCGGAAAGTCGCGGCGCGCCCCGAACGGGCACCCCAACTCAGCCTTCATCTCCAGGCTGGCGGGAGGAAGAGGAACGCTCTTGGACGGGGAGGTCATGCAACCCTCCGCGCTGCCCGACGGGCCACCCCCCTCGCTGGTTGGCTGCTGAACGAAACCGGCGGGACTTACGTTCCCTGGGACCCAGGGTCCTCAAACCTACGGCGCTTTCGATCGGCAATGGATGGGAGTCAACTCATCTATACCACAAATCTTCTGGGGAGCAACAGCATAATTTGGGATCAATCCGGAAAGATGCGGGGATCAGGAGCAGGTCTCCACATATTAATACGTTAAGCTGACCGCCAACCCATTATCCTGGATTCCTTCGGGAGGATGGTCATGCCCCAACCCGCGCCGATCCATCCTCTTCCCCTGCCCCGTGGCTGGCCCCGTCGAGGTCCGCTCGACGGTAATCCAGTTCGTCTCCCTCGCCCAAACCTCCTTGGCGTTGGCCCGCGGCTGGGCCTGTCAAAATGGCCGCATGATTTCGATGCATGGCCCACTACACCACCGCTTAGCGAGCCTCGCACTACCCATTTGACAGATCGTCCTCAGACTCTTTACCGATTTGTTCTATTGCTTCTTCGATCCACTCGCGCTTTTCAACGCTTGCAGTGTCCTTTATACGCTGCAAGGATGGAAGCGCGCATCTTCCCAGGATCACCAAGCCATCCAGAGCAGATTTCCATATCTCACCATCTGAGTCGGCTAGCCTAGTCTCAAGAAACGAAAGCGTCGCCACGGACCTATACTCTGAAATGATCTGAATAATTGATTTTCTGATATCTGTATTTGTCGTAGCCTCATACTGTTTTACTAAATACGGGAGAGCCTCCTCGCCGCACTCTCTCAGAATATGCCAGGCATCTTCAGCGTCGTTGCTTGCTAGGCTTTCGACCAAGCGTTTAATGTGCTTCTCGTAAATTATCATGATCTGGCTCGCATGCTATGCGCGTAGATCGAATCCGGTTAAAGGATCTACATAGCCTGGAGCTACGGAAGAGGGTGGCAATCTTTGCCATGGACTGTTATACCGCTCCCATGGATTGTAGTCCCAATGACCGTTCGGAAACTCTGGATGATGTCCATAAGGATCTGCATCCCAATGCCTGTGATCCTCACGTAATTCGTCTCCACTTTCGAGCGGTAATCGGTGGAGTAATTCGCCTCCTTCGAACCAAAAGATAACCGCACTCGATGAGCGCGCGACTGATCGCGATCCGGTCTAGAGACGCCTGGAGATGCGCAGGGTAGATCCCCCAGGCCGTGATGCCTCTTCGAGCACACTCCTGTTCGTGATGGCGATTGTACGCCGTTTGGAACGCCTCCGACTCGCTTTCGCGGAGGGGTTCACGATTCCGCCACGCCTGCTCGCGCGTGGGGCCGTAACGTCCCCAAGGCCTTGCCGTCTGGTTGGCCTGGCGCGTCGCCGCGGCGAGATCGTCGCTGATCCATTGCCCCGGACGGTCGTAGCTCGTCGGTTCCATCGCTGATTTCCGTCTCCAGAACAGTACTCGCGTCAGGCTCTTGATGTGGCGTAGTATCCATCGTAACAAGGAGGGGTCCTATGCCTTTGCACGCCGTTGCGTCGACTCAGGACTGAAATATCTCCAAGGCGATCTGTATCGCTACACTGGCGGCTCGGCCGGATCTTCCGGTTCCTGAGTTGACGGGCGATATTCCTCGGGCGTAGGGTTGAGGCAAAGCTCACCCTCCAAGGAGTATCGCCATGAGTACATCTCCATCGGGCCTCAGCGCCGGATCTTTTCGCCCGCCAAGAGCCGGCCTTTTCGCTCTGATCTTTTCCAGCCTCTTCCTGATCCCTTCCCTTGCAGTCGGTGAGTGCCCCGCTCCGGGGGACGTCGATTGCGACGGCGTCCCCGACGGCTCCGACAACTGCCCCCAGGTTCCCAACCCGGCGCAGACGGACAGCGACTTCGACGGCCAGGGTGACGCCTGCGACGCCTGCCCCGAGGATCCCTGGAACGACTACGACCATGACGGAATTTGCGCCCCGCCCGACAACTGTCCCACCACCTACAACCCCCCCCAGGTCGACACCGACGGCGAAGGCCAGGGGGATGTCTGCGATTTCGACGACGGGCTGCTCTTCTTCGCGCTGAAGGATGCCACCCACGTGGCCTGGCAGGACGACTATCAGGTGTGCGACAGCTACAATCTATACCGGGGAGACCTCGCGACTCTGCGGGACACCGGCTTCTACACGCAGGACCCCGCCGCGGCCCCGCTGGCGATGCAGGCCTGCAACCAGGCGGTGACCAGCACGCTCGATACCTCCAGCCCCGCGACCGGCTCGGGAGTCTTCTTCGTGACGACCTGCACCCTCGGCGGAGTGGAAATGGGGTTGGGCAACGACGGCGCCGGGGTGCCTCGGCCGAACGACAATCCCTGCCCGCTTTGCGATCGCCCCTTCGCCACGATCTTCAAGACCGCGAATTCCGGCGTGGGCCCCGAGCAGTACCGGATCATCGACAACCTGGCCGACTGGTGCGCGTTCTGGCCCGCGAACTGCGGGACCACGGCCATCGACTTCTCCACGCACGTGGCGGTGGTCGCCGCCCTCGGGGGAAGGAGCGACAGCTGCTTCGATGTGACCATCACCTGCATCCGGAGCGACCCCGCATCCCCGGACATCCGGGTGTTCGTTACAGAGGGCACCCATGCCGGCTGCATCTGCTCCCCGGTGATCTCGTCGCCCCTCCACGTCGTGAGGTTGCTGCGGCCGGTCAGCGCGTCGATATTCTCAAAGACCAGCGTGCCATTGTGCCCGTAGGAAAAGACCCGAGATCCTCGGGGATGAGGCGCGCCCGGCTGGAGAATTGAACTTCGATGATTGGCGCCGGCCGACAGCCTGGAAGTGGACGACCCGGATTGAGGATCGGCCTGGCCCGCGGCTCAGTCCTTGAGGAAATACTGGACGGTGGTGACGACGCGGATCTTCTTGAACTCGGGGGAGAAGGGGTCGCGGTCCTCGATGTTGAAGTAGCCCTGCTGGGCGTTGCGGATGGCGCCGACGCGGCTGCCGGAGTCGACGGCGAACTTCTCCGCGGCGACTAGGAGATTCGAGGGGTCGGTGATGGAGGCGGGATTGGTCGCCCGAAACACCTGGAAAGTCGGCTGGTTTCCGGTCCAGGAGAGGGCTACCTCGCCGGGGCTGGAGCCGGGATCGACGGTCAGGAGGATACCATCTGAGGCGTCCGCGCGGGCATTCCCCGCCATCCCCAAGAGGAGGACTCGCGAAGGGATTCAAGCGGTGGTGCCGACGACGGGGCATTCAGCATCGCTTCGGAGCGCTTGGGAAGCATGGGAGCCTGGCGGTGATCGAACGCAGTATCCGAACCGTCAAAACCGAGTGCACGCGGCGTCTGATGCTGGTCCCCTTCTGCCTCGCCGCCTTCCAGCACGAGCTGGCGCTCTACTTCTTCTGGTACAACGGCTACCGGCCTCATAGCCGGCTCGGAGGCGCCACGCCCGACGAGGTCTACCACCGACAGCGCCGTGCCTGCCGGGCTCCTCATCTTGAACCCCGCCCGCGATGGCCCCGCCGGTCTCCGTGCGCCGCGCCTCAGGCTCTTATCCGGGGTCAGCCCGGAGCCAAGCTCGATCTCTCCGTTCGCTTCCACGCCGAGCGGCGACATCTCCCGATCGTTACGCTCAAGCGGGCTGCCTAACCGTTCTCGGTTCGCACATCTTCCCATGCGACCGACCTACCCGTCTGCTCGTTTCCCCAACTTCCGATGCAGTCGGCGGCGCGGGGCCCTCCGACCCTCATGAAAGGCCCGCTTCTCCCAAATTCTTCTTCCCGACCTTCTATTTCCGAGTCCCGGAACCGGCCAAAACGCCGCACTCAATTTCAGTGGCCTACTTCGGTACTTCAAACTCTTGTCAGGTTCGTGCTACGGGTGCACTTGGACCCCAGACAGATCGGAAGTACAAGTCCGTTTCCAATTCCTGACCCATAACAGGCCCAAATACGGTAATCGATTTGGCTGGGTCACAGAGTGTCGCGAGTCGCCTATCGCATCCGGAACTCCTCGATCCAGTTCTCCACGAGCAGGAGCCCGAGGCGCGGGTCCTCGCTGGAGCGCCGTACGACCAGAAATCGACCGTCGGCCGCGATGTCGAGCGTGGCCTCCAGGCCGAGGGAGGACGCGGAGAAGAGCTTCCGAGCCGTCCCGAGGGAGAGCGCGGATGTCGAGCGCACGGGCACCTCGACCAGCGTCTGGCCCTCCCAATAGAAGAGCGCACCACCGGTGCGGCTCCAAAACGGAAGCTCGCCGCCGTTGAGGGAAACCTGCTGCTTTTGCCCTCCGCCCGGGTAAAGCCTTGTGAACACCTCGGCCGGCCCCGATTCGTCCGAAGCGTAGGCGAGCCACCGGCCATCCGGGGAAATCGCGGGATCCCGCTCCGAAACGGACGTGTCGGGAGTGATTCGGACCGGCTTCGCCTCCGATTCCCGGTCCACACGCCAGAGGCTGAAGCGTCCCTCCGTTTCCATGACGAAGACGATGCTGCGCCCATCGGACGAGACCGAGATGGGGGGTGACTCTACCCGCTCCGCCAGGATGCTCGGTGTGGCCGATCCATCCGCGGGGACTTCCATGAGGGAGGCGAACCAGTTCGTCGCCTTTTGGAGGTAGAAGATCCGATCCCCCGACGGTGACCAGATCGGAGAAGTCTCGTCTCGGGGCCCCGCGACCAACCGACTCCAGGTGCCGCGCGAGGGGTTCAAAATCCCGATGTCCGCGTTCTCGTTTTCGTATGTGACGATGGCCACCTTGGTGCCATCCGGGGAGATCGCCGGGTTGTCGAGGCCCAGCCGAGGGCGTCCCACGATTTGCCCGGTGCGCCCCTCGCGATCCAC